>JANOUJ010000366.1:0-11735 GCA_031416815.1 Chitinophagaceae bacterium | reverse complement strand
CGTAGCCCCAAAACAGGTGCGTATACTTTTAAGGAAGCTATCGTTCACAAAGATAAAATCAAAGAATACTTAGCCAGCTAAGTTTTCATGTATGAGCATTTTATAAACAAAGCTTTCCGATAAATCGAAAAGCTTCAAATAGTATTTACTGCCGCAAAACTTAGCTGGCTAAGTATTCTTTAATTTTATCTTTGTGAACGATAGCTTCCTTAAAAGTATACGCACCTGTTTTGGGGCTACGTAAAGTACGTATCACTTTTGTCCAGTTCTTTGCTTCTGACGCTGCTTTCTGGTCTTTTGTTTTTATCGCGGTTTTAGCTGCTTTTGCCATAGTAGTATGTTTATTTGTTAACCAGTATGTGAACCAATTAACGGATTAACGATTTTATTTAATTTCTTTATGAACAGTTACCTTCTTTAAAATAGGGTTAAGTTTTTTTAACTCTAAACGCTCAGGTGTGTTCTTTTTATTTTTGGTGGTGATATAACGGCTTGTGCCGGCCATACCGCTTGTTTTGTGCTCGGTACACTCCAGTATAACCTGTACCCTGTTACCTTTCTTTGCCATTGTTGTTTATTTATTTATTACTTAATCTTCAAATTGGTACCCTATTCCCCTTCTGGATAGTAGTATTAGATTTTTTCACCGGCAGCACGTAACTGCTTTACAACCGAGAATAAACCATTTTTATTAATGGTTCTGATCGCTTCTGAAGATACTTTAAGGGTAACCCATTTATCTTCCTCAGCAAGGAAATATCTTTTGGTTTGCAAATTTGGTAAAAACCTGCGTTTTGTTTTAATATTTGAGTGAGAAACCTTATTTCCTGTGATCGGCTTCTTTCCTGTAACCTGACATACTCTAGCCATAGTGCTTATTTTTGGACGGCAAAGGTAAGGTTTAATATTAATAATTCATGAATGAAATAGAAAAAATGTTGGCTTTTAGGTGAAATCTACCAACAATTATCATCAAATTGTGCATAACAGGGAGTTAAGGAGTATTTTTGATACAAACTCAGGTTCTATTTTTATTATCAAAAACCAAAATCAAAACTACCGTTAGATATATTTATTATGAAAACACACCTGGTAACAACGCATTTTAATGACCACATGGCTTTTACCGCCTCTATCGATGGCCATCAGGTTAAAATGGACACTACAGCTGATGATGGCGGGGAAAACAGCGGCCCCAGCCCAAAACGATTGATGCTGGCTTCACTGGCTGGTTGCACCGGTATAGATATCGTTTCTATATTAAATAAAATGAAAGTGGTGTTCACCGATTTTACCATTGGGGTGCACGCCGCACTAAGCGTTGAACATCCGCAGATATACAACCATGTAAAGATCACTTACAAAATAAAACTAGCCGAAGAAGATAAAAGCAAGATGATAAAAGCAGTAAGCCTTTCAACAGAAAAATACTGCGGTGTGTTTGCTATGTTTAAAACCTTTGCAAAAATGGACACGGAAATTGATTACCTGTAGTGATAGGTTTAAATAACAGGCATTGTGTTTTGCTTATGCTGCCGCCTAATCCTTAGCATTTGTAAAATAACAGCCAATAAGATCAGGGCAACACCAAAATAAAATGCAGGGTTCAGTTTTTCATTTTCCTTAAAAAAGATAAAGGCCAGAAGGATCCCGTAAACAGGCTCCATGTTATAAGTAAGATTTGCCGTAAAGGCCGATATTTTTTTTAACGCACTCAGCTGAAGGTCAAAACTCAATACCGTACAAAGCCAGGCTAAAACCAATAACCAGAGCCAATCGGTAGCCGTGGGCAGATAGTACGCCGCCGGAAACTGCATTATATAAAAAGGAATTAAAACAGTTAAGGCAAGCAGGCCTCCACCCAACTCATATAGCGTTAAAATTTTAGGCGAAAATCTGAGTAACAGCCTTTTGTTATAAATAGGAAATAAGGCGCTCCCGATTGCAGAGATTATCCCGAAAACAATGCCCAGCTTGTATTGCGGATGAAAATCAAAAATGATATAGATACCAACAATGTCAATTAGCCCGAGCCCAACCTCTGCAAAAGAAATTCTTTTCTTTAAGACAAGGGGTTCAAAAAAAGCGGTAAAAAAACCTGTGGCACTAAAACAAACCAGGGCTACCGATACGTTTGCATACTTAACGCTGCCGTAAAATGTAACCCAATGAATGGCTACGATCACGCCCACCCCAAAAATTTTAAGCATATCTTTTAAAGGAATTCGAACCAGTTGCTTTCTAAAAAATAAAATCGCTGCCAGTGTTGCCACTGTAATTAAAAGTCTAAACCAAACCAGCAATCCCTCATTCAGTGTGATCAGCTTACCTAAAACAGCAGTAAAGCCCGCTAGAAACACGGCAATATGCAATTGTATCAGGGCTTTTTTCATGGTACGAAGATAATGACCTCACCCCAACCCCTCTCCATTTGGAGAGGGAACTGGAAGATCGATGAAAAGATTATGTATTGCTATAATGAAAATGCTTGCATTATTGCTAAATAGTGAACCCAAGTCAATTTGGAAGAACTAATGTTTGGATATATAAAATGTACCCTCCTTCTTCCTTCAGGAGTTCCTTGTAAAGGAAAGAACGTAGCTCAGGAGGAGGATGAGGCTTGGGCTCCAAAAAAATCCACAAACGGGCCGCTACTAACCGCAAACTAATTTATATTTGCCTCCCCGATAAGTATCGGGATATAACCAAATCACTTTATGAGCTTTAAACGCATCAACAACATTACCGGATGGATCGTTTGCATTATTGCATGCGCCGTATATATTATGACCATGGAGGCCACCGGCAGTCTTTGGGATTGTGGCGAGTTTGCTTCCAGCGCCTATAAACTGCAAGTTCCGCATTCACCCGGAGCGCCTTTTTTTGTGTTGATCGGACGTTTGTTCATGGCACCATTCGGTCCTGAAAATGCAGCTACAGGTATTAACCTGATGAGCGCATTATCGAGCGGCTTTACCATTTTATTTTTATTCTGGACCATCACACATTTCGGCCGCAAACTGGTAACGAAAGACGGATCTGAATTTACCATCGAAAAAATATATGGTGTTATGGCTGCCGGTGTTGTAGGCGCTTTGGCTTACACCTTTTCAGATTCTTTCTGGTACAGTGCTGTTGAAGGCGAAGTGTATGCACTGTCTTCTTTCTTTACAGCGGTACTGTTTTGGGCCATGCTTAAATGGGAGCAGAATATTGATGTAGAACAGAAACAAAATATTAAGGGTCATTTTACCAGGGCCGACCGCTGGATAATTTTAATATTTTTCCTGGCAGGCCTGTCTATTGGTGTCCACTTATTAAACCTGTTGGTGATACCGGCTATAGTAATGATCTATTATTTTAAGAGATATAAAGTAACCAAGTGGGGAGCGCTTTTTGCATTTTTCATCGGTTGCCTGATAACAGGATTGGTTCAAAAAGCTATGATCCAGTGGACGATCAGTTGGGCAGGAGGTTTAGATGTGCTCTTTGTCAATTCCTTCGGGCTACCCTTTTTCTCAGGCTTTGCATTCTTCTTTTTACTGATCGCTTTGTTAATATTTTTAGGGTTAAGACTGGCAAGAAACAAGAACTGGAATTTTCTAAAATTAGGCTTGTGGAGTTTTGCTTTTATGATGATGGGATGTTTTGCCTCTTATTTTACCACCCTGGTTAGAAGCAGTGCAAATGTTGCTTTGGATATGAGCAACGTTGATAATCCGATGAGCTTGAAAAGTTACCTTGCCCGTGAACAATATGGCGACTGGCCAATTTTATATGGGCAGGATTTTACAGCGCAGCCCGAGGATACCAAAGTAACAGACATATATGCAAAAAGTAATGGCAAATACGAAAAGACCGGTCAAAAAGTAGAGTATGTTTATGCTCCGGCCGATATGCATTTGTTTCCACGCATGTGGGACCAAAGCAACGACCAGGGACATGCCGATTATTATGCAGGATGGATGCAAATTGGAAAAGATCAGGAAGGTAATTGGGAAAGATCCCCTACTGTGGGTGAAAATATTAGGTTTGCCATGGCATACCAGGTGGGCTGGATGTACATGCGTTATTTCCTTTGGAATTTTGCAGGCAAACAAAACGACGTGCAAGGGGTAAATATGGGCAATGTGAGAGACGGAAACTGGAAGACCGGGATCGGCTTTTGGGATAACTGGCGCCTGGGCGATCAAAAAGCCTTGCCCGACAGTTTAAAACATAACAAAGCCAATAATAAATTATTTGCACTTCCTTTAATTCTGGGGTTGCTGGGTTTGGTTTTTCAGGTAATGAAAGACAAAAGAGATGGTTTGATCGTGGGGTTGCTTTTCTTTTTTACAGGATTGGCTATCGTGTTTTATTTAAACCAGGCGGGTAATCAGCCCCGTGAACGTGATTATGCTTTTGTGGGTTCCTTCTACGCCTTTGCCATCTGGATCGGTTTGGGTGTATTATTTGTAAAGGAATTGTTTACATCATTTATAAAAAACCGGATGGTTGCCGGAATAGCTGCAGGAGCTCTATGTTTGCTGGCCGTGCCGGTTTTAATGGCCAGCCAGGAATGGGATGACCATGACCGCAGCAATAAAACGCTGGCGAGGGATCTTGCCAAAAATTACCTGGAAAGTTGTGCTCCAAATGCCATACTGATAACATTTGGTGATAATGATACGTACCCGCTTTGGTATGCACAGGAAGTGCAAGGTATCCGTAGAGATATCCGGGTTATAAACTCCAGCTTAATGGGTACCGATTGGTATTTAAACCAACTTCGATACAAAGTGAACGAAAGTGATCCTATCGATTTGATTTGGTCAGCTGAACAAATTGAAGGTTCCAATCGTGATATCCTGTACTCGCCCGAAAGTTTGTATGGCAATAATCCTACTTTCCTGAGCAAATACAGGGCTAAAGCAGGTATTACCAGTGATCCGGCACAACCGATGGATCTATACACGATGATGAAAGATTTTGCCGGTAGCGATGACCCCAAGAAAGGTGAGGTGGGTAGAGATGAACGCAACATTAATATATTCCCTACAAAAAGGGTTTCTATTCCCGTTGATGTAAATGTTGTCCGTCAGAACGGAACTGTTAATGCAAACGATAGCGTTGTTTCGCAGGTTGTTTTTGATATCTCTAAAAATGCCTTATTTAAAAATGACGCAGCTATTTTAAACATTATTGCTGCAAACAAATGGAAACGGCCCATTTATTTTACATCGCAGGATGCAGCGGGGCTGGGCTTTCAAAACTATATACGCCAGGATGGGCTTACTTACCGCCTTGTCCCGGTTGAAAACAGCCAGGTGAACGATCCATGGGTGTATGATAAAATGATGACTAAGTTTGCTTCGGGCAGTGCAGATAAGCCTGGTGTTTATTTTGATGAGGAAAATCGCCGCCATTTAAACAGCATTCGTATGGCCTATGCATCTGCAGCTCTTAGCCTTGCGCAGAATAATTATAAAGATTCAGCAAGAAAAATGCTTAACAAAGCCGATAAAATGATGCTGGAAGAAAATTTCCCTTATGGCATGGTAAGCCGTAACCAGCAACAGAATTATATTTCATTGCTGATGTTACAGGCATCTTATGCAGCAGAAGACACAGTGCTTGCTGCCAAAATCACTAAAAGCCTGAAGAAAGATCTTGAACAGCAGATCAGTTATTATAATTCGCTTGATGAAGATAAGGCTGGCTCGTTCGATTACCTAGCCGATCAATCCGGCAGAAGAGGAGGAGATAAAAGTACGGCCGAGCAGTTCCTGATGCGGATCATGCAGTTTGAGCAACAGTTCAGGATGCAATCGGGCAAACAGGAATTGCCCGGGGCAATACAAACTACTCCTACAAAACCTGCGGATACACAGCGGTAATAGAACAGTAAATAATTAAATTTGTAGATCCCTCCGATTTTTGTCGGGGGGATTTATTTTATTTAACAAACGAACAATAAGACACACTTAAATGTTTTGTAATTTTGTAATCGAAAAAACAAGAAGTATCAAGTATCAAGTATCAAGTATCAAGTATCAAGTATCAAGTATCAAGTATCAAGTATCAAGTATCAAGTCCCGTTTAACCATTAACCATTAACATCTCTTGTTAGGATATAACTTTTCAAAATTCGACCCCAATACAAATGGTAAATCTCCCTTTGAGACTTTGCTCAACCTTTTTTTACAACTGCTTACTTACACCAATGGTGATTTTAACGAAGCCATGCAATGGATGAATGACTTGGACAAAGAATATAAACTCACCAACAACGATTATGGGATCGGCGATTTTATTGAAGACCTGAAAGCAAAGGGATACATTGATGATAAGAATGAAAAAGGCGAAATAAAGATCACGTCAAAAACCGAACAGGGCATTCGTAAAAAAAGCCTGGAAGAAATTTTTGGCAAGCTTAAGAAAACCAAACAGGGCAATCATCAAACTTTTAAACCTGGCGGCGGCGATGAAATAAATCCCGAGACAAGGCCTTTCCAGTTTGGCGATACCATGGAGCAAATAGATTTTACCAACAGCATCCGCAATGCACAGATCAATCATGGTATTGACAGTTTTAAAATGCAAGAGGATGATTTGGAAATACGTGAGACTGATTTTAAATCGCAGACATCAACAGTGTTAATGATCGACATTTCTCACTCCATGATATTGTATGGGGAGGATAGAATTACACCCGCAAAAAAAGTGGCGATGGCACTTAGTGAACTCATTCAAACAAAATACCCCAAGGACACGTTAGATATTGTTGTATTCGGCAATGATGCCTGGCCCATTGAAATTAAAGATCTTCCCTATTTACAGGTTGGGCCTTACCATACCAATACTGTTGCGGGGCTGGAACTGGCGATGGATATTTTGCGTAGGCGCCGCAATCCGAACAAACAAATATTTATGATAACAGATGGTAAGCCAACCTGTTTAAAAGTTGGCAAGCGTTATTATAAAAACAGTTGGGGTGTTGATCGTAAAATTCTAAACCGTTGCATGAGCCTGGCAACACAATGCAAAAAATTAAAGATCCCTATTACCACATTCATGATCGCCACAGACCCTTATCTGCAAAAATTTGTTCAGGAATTTACTGAAACAAATAATGGCAAGGCATTCTTTGCGGGGTTAGATAAACTAGGGACATTTATATTTAAGGATTTTGAAAGTGGAAAGAGAAAGACGGTGTATTAAATCTAAGATTTTTTTTGTGCCTTTGGCACAAATCATTAGCCACAAAGGCACGAAGGCACAAAGGTTATTTCTTCGAAATAAAAAAGCAATAGCATGTATTCACAATTATCAGAAAGAGAAGAATTCTTAGGAAAAGAGATTGTAGATGCAGCTTATAAAGTGCATAAAGAATTAGGGCCTGGTTTGTTGGAAAAAATTTATGAAGCCTGTTTCTGTTACGAATTAGAAAAGAAAGGTATCCCTTATAAAAGGCAAGTTGATTTGCCAATATATTACGATGGAAGGGTTTTCGATGAAGGCCTCACATTAGATGTATGGGTAGATGAACTGGTTATTTGTGAATTAAAAGCAAGAGACACTTTAAATCCGTTGTGGTTATCGCAACTTAAAAGCCATCTAAAATTAACAATATTACGTTTAGGGTATTTAATCAATTTTAATGTTCCGCTAATTAAAGATGGCATTAAAAGATTTATTCTTTAAACCATTGAGTACTCATAAAATGGCAAGCCATTTTCCTTTGTGCCTTGGTGTCTTTGTGGCTAAAGTTTTTTACGAAGTAAAAAAAAGGGATTTTTATTATTCAATCCCTTTCAATAAAAATAATTTCGATATCTCTAAAAAATAAAAATGGATAGTACAAACATCAAAACCTTAGGCGAATTAAAAAAGAGCGGCTATGTTTCAAAAAGCATCAAGCAGGAGATTCGTGAAAACCTCATCGAAAGAATTCAGGCAAAAGAAAATCCTTTTCCCGGCATTTTGGGTTATGAAGATTCAGTGATACCCGACACTGAAAGGGCTTTACTATCTCAACACAACATTTTGTTCCTGGGTTTACGTGGTCAGGCAAAAACACGTATGGCACGGCAAATGATCGATCTGTTGGATGAATACATTCCTATTGTTGCCGGCAGTGAGATCAATGATGATCCATTTCAACCCGTTTCACGCTATGCAATAGACTTAATAGAAGAAAAAGGTGAAGACACACCCATTGCATGGCTTCATCGCAGCCAACGTTACGGCGAAAAACTGGCAACACCTGATGTTAGTGTTGCTGACCTGATAGGTGATATTGATCCCATAAAAGCGGCTAACCTTAAACTTAGTTTTGCAGATGAAAGGGTGTTGCATTACGGCATCATCCCCCGCAGCAACCGCTGCATCTTTGTAATTAATGAATTGCCCGATCTACAGGCAAGGATCCAGGTTTCTTTATTCAATATCTTAGAAGAAGGCGACCTGCAGATACGTGGATTTAAATTGAGACTGCCACTTGACGTGTTGTTTGTGTTTACTGCCAATCCCGAAGACTACACCAACCGGGGAAGCATTGTAACGCCGCTTAAAGACAGAATTGAAAGCCAGATCTTAACACACTATCCAAAAACACTGGAAACAGCCTTAGAAATAACCGAACAGGAAGCAGCCATTAACGAAGCACAGCAACAAAAAGTAAAAGTTAGCGACCTCATAAAAAGATTAATTGAGCAGGTTGCCTTTGAAGCCCGTGGAAGCGAACTGGTTGATAAAAAAAGCGGTGTAAGCGCCCGGCTCAGCATCAGTGCTTACGAAAATGCCATCAGTGCTGCAGAAAGAAGGGCCCTCATCAATAACGAAACTGAAACGCAGGTTTGGCTGAGCGATCTCATTGGCATCATTCCATCCATAACCGGTAAAATAGAATTGGTTTATGAAGGGGAACAGGAAGGCCCTTACCAGGTTGCTTTTAATTTGCTGGAGCGTTCCATCCGCACACAATTCGGACAATACTTTCCCAACCCCGATACCTTAAAAAAGAAAAGAGGTAAAGAAGCTGCGCCGGAAGAAAATCCTTACAAAGCCATCACCCGCTGGTTTGATGCCGGCAATACCCTTAATAATTTTTTTGAAACAAAGGATGAAGACAAAGTACAGTTATTATACAAAGTTGATGGCCTGCATGCCCTGGTTAAAAAATATTTTAAGTCAGCAAATGAGAATGAAAATGCATTGCTGATGGAATTTGTTTTGCATGGCCTGGCTGCACATTCACTTATCAGTAAAAAAATATTGGAGGGCAAGATTGAGTTTAAAGATCTGATGGGTAGCATGCTCAACATCGGTACACAGCATTTTAGTGAAGAAGATCTTAATGAGGATGATTTTAATTGATGTAATCAACTTTGCCAAAGTTTTAAACTTTGGCAAAGTTTTTTAAATAATATTCACCTCCCTCTCCAACTCCACTCCAAACTTTGCTTGTACACTTTGCAAAATCTCTTCACTCAACTCATATATTTCACTACCTGTTGCATTGCCATGATTCACCAGCACCAATGCCTGCTTTTCATGGCATCCTGAATCGCCTTTGCGATAACCCCTCCATCCACATTGTTCAATTAACCATCCGGCAGCAAGTTTTACATTACCGTTTGGTAAATCATATCCAACAATCTCTGGAAAGGCCTCCTTTAAACTTTTGAATTTTGAATTTTGAATTTCCGGATTCTTAAAAAAGCTTCCTGCATTACCAATAACTGCCGGGTCGGGTAATTTAGAAGAACGGATATTAATGACTGCCTGTGAGACTGCCTGCAGGCTCAGATCCTTTACACCCATTTTTTCAAGTTCCTGCCCGATAGCGCCATAAGAAATATTGAAGTTTGGAATACGGTTCAGGCGGAAAGTAACATCCATTATCACAAACTCATCTTTAAACCTCTTTTTAAAAACACTTTCACGATAACCAAATTCGCAATCGTTCAATGTAAAATTCACCATCCTCTTATCAGGTACATGATATGCTTCCAGCGAATAAAACACATCCTTTAATTCCACGCCGTACGCCCCTATATTCTGCATGGGTGATGCTCCCACATTTCCTGGTATAAGGGATAGGTTTTCAACTCCGGCCAGGTTGTGTTCAATACAATACAAAACGAATCGATGCCAGTTCTCCCCTGCTCCAACCTGCACATATATATGATGCACATCTTCCTTAATGATCTTAATGCCTTTGAGCTCGTTCTTTAAAACCAGTCCATGGAAATTTTTAGTGAAGAGGATGTTGCTGCCGCCGCCGAGAATAAGGGTTTGTGGTTTGCCCGCAGGGCCCTGTGGGTAGTTAGTTGTTTGTCGTTGGTTAAATTCAAGTAGTTCACTAAGTTCATTAACTGAATTAAATTTAGCAAATAGATTGGCGTACACATTGATTCCAAAGCTATTGTATTGTTTGATTGATATATTTTCTTGTACCTGCATATTGAATAATATATAATGTGGGTAAAGCTAAATAGAAATTCTTAGTTGATCCGCCAATTGGCGGACGCCAATGAAGTTCAATCAAGGAACAAATGTTTGTCTCAAAAAAACAAATTCAATCTTGTAAATATCTTGTCCATTTCCTCCCCCTTCGGGGGTTCCTGCAAAGGAACGAACGTAGTTCAGAGGGGGCCCTACATTTTATCTACATCAGCAGTTACGGTTACGGTTTTAAAATTCTTTTCACCGGTTACCATGTTAACATGGTTCCTGATGGCAGCTTTATAGCGCAAACTCATACCGGGTTCTTTAGGCAGTTTTATCAATATTTCCATCAGATACTGGTTACGTATCCGGTTCACAACCGGTGCTGCCGGTCCAACAATAAAGTCCTTCAGATCCTGCTTCAATAATGCAGCCAGTTTTTCTGATGCTGCGGTTACAATATTTTTATCCTTGTGTTTTAAAGTTAGCAAAATAATGCGGCTGTAAGGCGGATAGAAAAACTGCCTGCGGTTTTCTATCTCCATTATATAAAATTGTTTGTAATTATGCTGCTGCACCAATTGCAAAACCGGATGTTTGGCATTGGTGGTTTGTATGATCACTTTACCCTGTTTCTCTTTTCTGCCAGCCCTGCCACTCACCTGCTCCATCAATTGAAAAGCCCGTTCATTCACCCTAAAATCGGCGAAGGCCAATAAACCATCTGCATCTAAAATACCTACTAAACTTACCTTATCAAAATCCAGACCCTTAACCACCATTTGTGTTCCCACTAAAACATCCAGGCGGTGTTGCTCAAACAACTGGATCAAATTATCATGAGCCGTCTTGCCCCTCACACTATCAACATCCATCCTTGCAATTTTAAATTTCGAAAAATCATCTTCAAGCTGTTCCTCAATTTTTTCGGTACCAAAATTCTTTTCGAGCCAACTGTTGGTGCCACATGCCGGACAGGTTATCAATTTTGGATACACACTGCCACAATAATGGCAATGCAATTTATTACTGAACTTGTGCAATGTAAGCGATACATCACAATGCGTGCATTGCGGTATAAAGCCGCAGGTTCCACAGATGAGGTAAGGATTATAACCCCGCCGGTTTTGAAACAGGATGACCTGCCGGTCGTTCTCCAATGCTTTTTGCATTGCTTCTTTTAACTGCGGACTGATCATCACCTTACCCTTTTGAACAACCTGCCTGGTATCTATAATTTCAATCTCGGGCAACTTGATGCCTCCGAAGCGTTCATTCAATTCCACCAATGCATATTTATC
>JANOUJ010000365.1:0-10696 GCA_031416815.1 Chitinophagaceae bacterium | reverse complement strand
TTTTCTGAAATAAGTCGTATTGCTTTCTAACTGATCTCTTAATTCTGTTGTTTCGCTTAACATATCCAACACTGCAATGCTTGCACCCACAATACTTGGTGCTACTGTATTGCTGAATAAGTATGGGCGGCTTCTTTGCCTAAGCATTTCGATGATCTCTTTTCTTCCACTTGTAAAACCGCCGCTGGCACCACCAAGAGCTTTGCCTAAAGTTCCGGTGATAATATCTATTCTGCCCATCACATTTCTATACTCATGGGTGCCTCTACCGGTCTTGCCGAGGAAGCCACTGCTGTGACATTCGTCAATCATTACAATGGCATCATATCTATCTGCGAGGTCGCAAATTTTATCTAATTGTGCAATGGTACCATCCATGCTAAAGCTGCCATCGGTTACAATGATGCGGCTGCGCAAGTCTTTTGTCTCAATAAGTTTGGCTTCCAGGTCAGCCATATCATTATGTAAGTAACGGTAGCGTTGCGCTTTACATAAACGAACACCATCAATGATGGATGCATGATTCAACGTATCGGAAATGATCGCATCTTCCTCGCTAAACAAAGGCTCAAAAACACCGCCATTTGCATCAAAAGCAGCAGCGTATAAAATGGTATCTTCTGTACCTAAAAAATCGGCGAGCTTTTTTTCCAGTTCTTTATGGATATCCTGTGTGCCGCATATAAAGCGAACGCTGCTCATGCCATAACCACGCAGGTCAATGTATTTTTTAGCAGCAGCCACAACTTTGGGGTGAGATGAAAGTCCCAGGTAATTATTGGCACAAAAATTAAGGACGGTTTTACCGTTTACGATGATCTCGGCTCCCTGTTCGCTGCTGATGATGCGTTCTTTTTTAGAAAGGCCGGCGGTTTCAATTTCGGTAAGTTCGGTTGCTATGCGGCTGACAAATTTCTCATTCATATTGATAAGGTTGATTAGGACAAATTTAGGGTAAAATGGCCTCACCCCAACCCCTCTCCTGAAGGAGAGGGAACTGTAAGAATGTAGCGAAGAATATTAAGCGGTTACATACTTGTTGAAGAGGGATTTATAGCTGATTTGGTAGATAAAATGCTTGGATATGTTTAATGTACCGCTCCTTCTCTGAAGGAGAAGGAGGTGGAGGATGAGGTAAAAAAAGCTCATTAAAGATATACAGTACAAGAGTGCGACGCCAATGAAGCTGAAATGCGATTGATGGCCTGGCCCATAATTTTAACTTTTTCCTCTTTTACTGTAACATTTTAATCTCCACCTTCGTATTATACACAAAACAGCCAACTTGAGCTAACTTTAACTACCCAACACCTGTATGACGGAGAGAGAATATAATGAATGCGTAAACTTGTATGCAGACAATGTATACCGATTTATCCTCAAGAACCTAAGGCATAATGAGGACGCAAAAGATGTGGTGCAGGGTGCATTTGAAAAGCTTTGGGTTAACAGGGATAAAGTAGAGAATGGCCGTAGTAAAAGCTACCTGTTTACCATTGCATACAATCAAATGATCGATCATGTAAGGAAAAGCAAGCGGGTGGTGTTGAGTGAGGATTTTTCGGAGAATGCAAGAGGGGAAATTTCTCAAAAGCATGATGCAAAAAGGATATTAAATGAGGCATTGTATAAACTGAATGAAAAACAGCGTAGCCTGGTTTTATTGAAGGACTATGAGGGATACAGTTACGAAGAGATTGGACTAATAACAGGGCTTAATGAAAGCCAGGTAAAAGTTTATTTACACCGGGCAAGATTGTTGTTGAGGGAGTATATTGTAAGCCCGGAAAATGTAATTTAAAATGACACTAATTAAACCGAATTACACCAATTACACGAATTGTTTTTAATTCGTGTAATTCGATTTAATTCGTGTAATAAATAAAGGATGAACATCAACAGACATAATTACGAAACGTTTTTTTTACTGTATGTAGATAAGGAATTGTCTGCAGCGGAAAGGAAGGCTGTGGAAGTATTTGTGAGCGAAAATCCCGACCTGCAGATGGAACTTGGCTTATTACAGGAAACCGTAGTGAAGGCAGATGATATTGTGTTGGATAAAAAAGATTGGTTGTACATGAAAGAAAATATTACTGCCTTGCAGGAGAGTCTTTTATTGTATGCCCATGATGAATTGTATGCCGCTGATAAAAAAACTGTTGAAGCACTTTTAACAATAGATAAAGCTGCACAAACAGAATGGAATATTTTGCAACAGACAAAACTACAACCGGATATGGATGTTGTTTTTGCTGATAAACAATCATTATACAGAAAAGAACCAGCAAGGATTGTGGCCTTTAAATGGTGGCGTGCTGCTGCGGCTGCTGTATTGTTGGGGATTGCACTTTGGACAGGAGTTTCTGTATATAAAAATGCCAGTACAACAAGAACCGGTACTGAAGGATTGGCAAACACTAAAGAAACAAATCCGGGGCAAATAAAAACCGATACTGGTTCCGGCAATACAACTGTAACAAATCAACCCGAGGAAAAACCTGCATCAGAAAATATTTCATCAACAGCGGTTCAGAAAAATAAAGATGGGCAGACAGTTGAAAATATAAAACCCGGTGTTGAGCAAAATAGTGATCAGAAAAACTTTTCTCCAAAAGAGAATACAACAGTTCAAAACAACAGCAATAAAAAACCGGCTAATAATTTGCCAAAACCTGCTTTACAAAATATTAACAATGGTGTAAGTAACGAAACGATTGTGCAGAGCGTATTACCTTCAAACAGTACCAACATCAGGGTTTCCGGAAACAATGATGCTGTGGTTAAAATAACAGCAAAGGAAAACAGAGCTGTTATTGTAGATGTAAACAACAGTAAAACGGATCTGAATACAAATGCCCTGCAGGCTGTAAATACCAATAATGCTTATGAAGAAAACAATAGCCGTTATCTGGATGTAGATGACGATAAACAAAAAAGAACTGCGCTGGGAGGCTTTTTACGTAAAGCAAAACGAGTGCTGGAACGTAACACCAACGTTAAAACCGGTGAAGGAATTAAAATTGCCGGGTTTGAAATTGCATTAAAATAATCACTTAAAATTGAAACAGATGAAAAAGCTAATTCTACTTTTAGCCACAGCAGCTATTTGCCTAAACTTAACGGCCCAGGATGAGCCCGGAAAAAAGGACGGAGATAAGGATACCATCCGGGTAGGTGGTATGATCATCGTTAAAAAAGGAAAGAAACCCGGAGATGTATCCATAAATATCGGCGGTGATAATGGTAAAAAGAAAAGAAAAAATATAAGCACCAACTGGTGGATCGTTGACCTTGGATTTTCAAACTACAGCGATAAAACAAATTATGCCAACGCAGGCAGTTACCTGGTTAACAGGCCTGGTTACCCGGCTTTAGACAAAAATGATTTTAAACTGAAAGGGGGCAAAAGTATCAATGTGAACATATGGGTTTTTATGCAGCGGCTTAATTTAATAAAACACCATGTGCATCTAAAATATGGCCTCGGTGTTGAACTGAATAATTACCGGTATAAATCGGGAACTGATTTAAATTATAATGAAAACGGATTGGTGCCGTACACTGTTAATACACAAACAAATGCACCATTCATATTTCGGGATTCCATCTCTTTTTCAAAAAATAAACTGGCTGCAGACTATGTTACTGTACCGATGATGCTGAATTTTGTAACCAATGCCGATGAAAGAAAAAACAGGTTTGGCCTCAGCGTGGGTGTAAGTGCAGGATATTTATACAGCCAGCGCAACAAACAGGTAAGCAACGAAAGGGGTAAATTAAAGAACCGGGGAGATTATGGCCTGGAACGTTTTAAATTCTCTTATATAGGCGAAGTGACGCTTGGGCCGGTAACATTATATGGCTCTTACAGCCCAAAGTCTATGTATGAAAGAAGCATCGATATAAAACCTTTCAATGTTGGATTCAGGTTGGGTTATTGGTAAGCTCTCTCGCCAAAACCTTTACTCCCGATAACTATCGGGACGGTTCTACTAAAATGGGCGAAGGGCGGGTCATATTATAACTTCCGGAAATTCCGGAAGTTTTTTGTTTTCCCCATCTTATATTATTTGTTAATCTTTTCAATTGGAGAATAATTTCTTTAACGGCGTGTCGTTTGTTTCTTAAAATAAAATTATTTTTACCATATGAAGCCCGGCAGAATTTTTCAGATCAGCATTTTAATATCCACCATGGCCCTGGTGTCGTTTGTGCCTATAAAAAAGAAAAGAACTTCGGTTAAAAAAAGTACGCCTAAGGCCAGGCAGGCCATAAAGGACAGCATTAAAAATCCGTATTATATTATTGTTGATAAAAGTGAATACGAATTGTATGTGTATGATGATGAGGGCTGGTATGCAACTTATCCGATTGTTTTTGGCAGTAAAGACCTGAGTGATAAAATGCGGGAAGGAGACAAGCTTACACCTGATGGAGAGTTTAAGGTGATCCTTAAGAAAATTCACAAGAAATGGGGACCTGAATTGTTATTGGATTATCCAAATAAAACCAGTGTTAAAAGATTTAATGAAAGAAAAGCCAAAGGACTGGTGCCAAAAACTGCGAAGATCGGTGACGGCATCGCCATTCATGCAACCCGCCCACAGGAAGAGTGGACAGTAGATAATTTTTATAACTGGACCGATGGCTGTGTTTCTGTAAAATATACCGAAATGAAAGACCTGTACAGTTATATACCGGTTGGCACAGTGGTAACCATTCGCCAGTAAAGATCACACTATTTTAATTTTATCATAATGGCATGGCCATTCAGGTTATGAATGATCTGCCTGTCGGCACGATCACGGTATTCATCAACAAGTTTGGTTACACCCGTACAACTATGAAAACCGTAATCATCAAAAACTACAACCCCGCCCGGTATTAATTTTTGCCAAACCCATTCCAGGATATCTTTTGCTGAGGTATACACATCTACATCAATATGGCACAAACCAAATTGCTCATCAGCGTTAATTTCGTGGGCCGTGTCTTCCGGAAATATTCCTTTTAGAATTTTATAATGAGGATACTGACTTTTATTTTTTAAAACATCTTCTACAATTTGCTGGCTGGTATCGCCGTGTTCACCACCGGTATAAAAACTATCGTTGGCACCGGCTTTCGCTACACCCGAAAAAGTATCAGCAAGGTATAAAACAGCATTGCTCTTCAAATCAGATAACTGCTGTGCCATAATGCCTGCAGTGCCTCCACGCCAAACTCCAACTTCTAAAATCGCAGCCTGTGCATTTAATGATTGTGCTTTTTTGATCAGTTGCCACAGTTCGTAACAACGGTAAATATCAACCAGGGTATTGCCTTTGATCTGGTTGTGAATTTTCATGAATGCAGCATCTCCCAGCCAGGGAGCATAATTTGCTGAAGGAAAAGACATTCCATAATGTAGTCCATCAATGCTGAAATTTGCCTTGCCCTTGTAAGTAGGACTTTTGCCAATATAAATACCGGTATTGTTGAACAGACCTTTTATTAATCGCTTTACGAACATATTATTGATGGTTATTTTATAAAATTAACGCAGAAGCTATTAATAGCAGGAAATATTATTGGTCGATAAATAAAAGACTGCCATCACCATAACTCAAAAAACGAAAATCGTTTTTCATGGCGTGGTCATAAATTTTTCTCCAGCTTGCCTGTCCGGTAAGCAGGTCAATTCCTGTTGCAGCAGCAACCAGCAATAGCAATGTCGATTGAGGCTGATGAAAATTGGTAATAATGGCGTTTGCTATTTTAAAAGTATAACCCGGAGCGATCAATATTTGAGATTGTGTAAATAAACTGTCCTGGTTATGTTGTTTCATCCATTTTAATAAGGAAGACAATGATTCTTTAGCAGTTAAAGCAGTATTCACCAACGGGTGTTCATAAACTTCCCATTGATTGATGTGCAATTGTTGAACAGCCGGTTCCAGATTTGCTTTAATTCCCATCCAGTATAAACTTTCTAATGTTCTTAAAGATGTAGTGCCAACTGCCACAATCGTTTTATCTATTTGCGCAACCAGGTTCTCAATCATTGCAGCACTCACATCAATCCATTCGGCATGCATTTCGTGGTCTTGCATAGTTGCAGCCTTTACGGGTTTAAAAGTGCCGGCGCCAACATGCAGTGTAACAAAATCAGTCTGAATGTTTTTTGCGTTAAGTTTTGTAAAGATCTCCGGTGTAAAATGTAAACCTGCCGTTGGTGCCGCCACCGATCCTTCATCTTTTGCGTAAATGGTTTGATACCGTTCCGTATCCGCTGCTTCTGTTTTTCTTTTTATGTATGGAGGCAAAGGAATGTCACCGGCATGCTCTAAAACTTCAGCAAAACTTAGATCTGCAGGAGCCCACGAAAATTCAATCACATAAGCATCTGCTAACTTTTCCAATAAAGTCGCTTTTAATTTAAAACTCATCACTCCTAACTCATCACTCCTAACTAATGCCTCTTCTTTCCACTTGCTAACACCGCCAATCATGCATTTCCACCTAACCGATCCTTTTTTATTCATCACATGGCTGTACTCGCTAATGGCCTCAAAAGGTTCCAGGCAAAAAATTTCAATTACACCACCACTGCTTTTTTGAAAACGGATACGGGCTTTAATAACTTTGGTATTATTGAAGATGAGCAGGCTTTCTGCCGGTAGATGTTCAGCAATGTTTTTATAAATATCCTCCAGGATGATACCATTTTGATACACCAGTAATTTCGACGCATCTCTTTCAGCTAAAGGATGCAAGGCGATTCTTTCAGCCTGCAGCTCATAAGTATAATCGAGTATAGATATTTTTTTGGGGTCGGTCATTTTAAAAACGCAGCTACTTCGGTTTCCCACTTCGCAGTTTCTTTTTTACAAATACTTTCGTGGCCTGTATTTTCATACACCACAAATTTTTTGTTGGTAGTGGTAATATTTTTAAAGAGAATTTCTTCTTCTGACCTGGAAACCCTTGGGTCGTTCTTTCCCCATTGCAGTAATACCGGGCACTTAATGCTGGATACAAATTCCTGAGGCTTCATACCGAAGGCCCAGAACCCCCGTTCGGTTCCACCCCAGAATGTAAGCAGGGTTCCAATAGGTTCGGCCGGAAGCCCCATCATATTTAACCGTCCTCTTACAGCATCTTTAATAGTGCCAAAAGGCATTTCTAAAATTACCTTCTGAGGATCAAGTTGATAATCCTTTACTGCTTTAGTTATAGTGGATGCGCCCATGGATATTCCCCAAAGCACTATATTTTTTTCGCCTGTATTTTTAATATGATCGTAAGCCAGTTTTATATCTTCTGTTTCATTGTAACCAATAGTGCATATATTGCCTTCACTGTTGCCATGGGCACGAAAATCTACAAGCAAAGTATTGTAGCCCATTTTGTTGAACGATTCACCCTCTTTAAGTACACCGGATTTATTGCCACCATGCCCGTGAAAAAGTAAAACAGTTCCTTTACTACTATCGGCAGTAATATACCAGGCTTCCAATTTCAGGCTGTCTTTTGTTTTTAAGTAAACGGTTTTAAAAGTTGAATCTGTGGTAACGTCATTCAGTTTCTTTGCAGCATTAATACCAAACAGCATTTCTTTGGTTTTATCCCACCCGGTTTTTTCTTCAGGCCTTTTTACAGTTATTTCGCCTTTGTTATAAAAATGAGTGAATTTATAAGCATGAAATGCAACAATTACATTCAATAAAATAAAGATTATAATACCACTGCGGAGCAGTATTTTAAGCAGTCGGTTCATACAGTCAGTTTTTTCTCAAATGTAAAGTTAATAATATTGTGAGTGGTATAAATTTGAGTAGCAGAATCTGTACTTTAGCGCTTCCTTTAATTATTAAATCAAAATTTATATGCGAATATTTAAACAGTTTCTTTTTGTATCGTTCCTGGTAAGCACGGTAACCAGTTTTGCACAAACCAGTAAATACCAGTGGAAAGAAGCAACGTCTGGTGGGTACACTTATAAATATGTTACGAACGATCCTGCCAAAGCCAGGTTTTACACTTTAAAGAATGGGCTTACTGTCATACTGAGTCCCACAAATAAAGATCCCCGCATTCAATGTTATGTGGCAACAAAAGCTGGTAGCAAAACCGATCCGGCAACCAATACAGGCCTGGCCCATTACCTGGAGCATATGGTATTTAAGGGCACCGACAAATATGGTTCATTGGATTGGGCTAAAGAAAAACCTGAGCTTGATAAAATTGATGCTTTGTACGAACAGTATAATAAAACAACTGACCCTGCACAACGTGCCGCTATTTATCATCGTATTGATTCTGTTTCAGGTGTTGCTTCAAAATATGCCATTGCCAATGAGTATGATAAAATGATGCTCTCAATGGGTGCACAGGGTACCAATGCTTTTACTTCTTTTGAACAAACCGTTTATACCGATGATGTACCTGCCAGTGCCATTGATAAATATCTCGCTGTGCAGGGCGAACGTTTCAGAAATCCAATCCTAAGGATCTTCCATACCGAGCTGGAAGCTGTGTATGAAGAAAAGAACCGAACCCTTGATAATGATGGAAGAAGGGTTACTGAAAAACTTTTTGCTGAGTTGTTTAAAAATCACAATTATGGTTTGCAAACAACCATTGGTACTATTGAGCATTTAAAAAATCCTTCGCTGGTTGAGATCCGGAATTACTACAACAAATATTATGTGCCCAACAATATGGGAGTGATCATGAGTGGCAATTTTAGCCCGGATGAAATGATCAAAAAAATAGACGCCACTTTTAGATACATGCAAAATAAGCCTTTGGCAAAATATACTTTTCAGCCGGAGCAGCCCATCACTTCGCCTATTGTTACTGAAGTTGTTGGACCTGATGCAGAAAGTGTTACCATGGGATTCCGTTTACCGGGCAACAGATCAAAAGATGTTTTACTGGCTGATCTTGTAGGACAGATACTTACCAATGGCAAAGCTGGTTTAATGGACCTTAACCTGGTAAAAAAGCAAAAATTGTTAAGCGCTTCAGCATTTACATTCAGCCTGATCGATTATGGAGTCCTGTATATGCAGGCCCGGCCTACGCTTGGCCAGTCGCTTGATGATGTGAAGGCATTAATGTTAGGTGAGATTGAGAACCTGAAAAAAGGCAATTTTGATGATGGGCTCATTCTTGCCATCGCCAATAACCTGAAGAAAGTCATTATACAATCAAATGAGTCTTATGGTTCAAGGGCATCTACCTTAATGGAAACTTTTACTAACGAGTTGGATTGGCAGCAAATGGTTGCTTACACCGATATGCTTTCTAAATTAACGAAGAAGGATATTGTTGCCTTTGCAAATAAATATTTTGCAGATAATTATGTAGTGGTGTTAAAACGCAAAGGAGAAAATAAGAATATTGTTAAGGTGGAAAAGCCATCTATCACACCGGTAGAAACAAATCGTGATGCCCAGTCTGATTTTGTAAAGCGGATAAACAATATGCCGGCCACGCCTGTTAAAGCGGTTTGGCTGGATTATAATAAAGATCTGCAAAAAGCAAAAGTTGGCCCGGCTGAAGTTTTATATGTTCAGAATAAAGACAACAGCATTTTCCGCCTGCGCTACCGTTTTGAAATGGGCACCTGGAATGATAAAAAATTAGGCCTTGCGGCTCAATACCTGCAATTTTTAGGCACTGATAAAATGAGTGCGGAAGAAATAACAAAAGCATTTTATAAAATAGCCTGCAGCTTTACAGTAAGTGCTTCTACCGAATTTACCACTGTAACCATTGAGGGGCTGCAAGATAATTTTGGGGAAGCAGTGCGGTTATTTGAAGATGTTTTAAAAAATTGCAAAGCTGATGAGGCCGCCCTTAAATCTCTAAAAGCAAGAATAGCCAAATCACGTAACGATGCAAAGGCGAACAAAGGTGCTATTATGAATGGGTTGGTTAGTTACGCCAGGTATGGCCAGAAGAATCCATTTAATTATACATTGACAGACGCTGAGGTGAATAATATAACAGCAGACGAACTGGTAAATATCCTGCATACACTTAACAGCAATCCTCATAAGATATTGTATTACGGCCCTCAGCCTTTAGCAACACTTACTGCAGGCCTTAAAACCATGCACCAGGTTCCTGCAGCATTTAAAGCTGTTCCTGCAGCGGCTACATTCACCAATGCTGTTCAGACTACAAACCAGATCTTATTTGCAGATTATAATATGGTACAGGCTGAAGTGCGCTGGGTACGTAATACGGGCGCTTACAGTCCCGAAAAAGAGGCAGTGATCGATATGTATAATAATTATATGGGCGACCTTGTTTTTCAAACCATCAGGGAATCTAAAGCATTGGCATATTCTACCTTTTCATTTTATGGAAAGCCTGAGAAAAAGGAAGACCTGTTTTATACCATGTCATATGTAGGTAGCCCGGCCGATAAATTTAATGATGCAGTTGTTGCGATGAACGAATTACTGAATGAGCTTCCTAAGGTTGAGCAAAATATTTTAACAGCACAGGATGGAATTAAAAAAGATATAGAAACGGCACGTATCACGCAGGATGCTATCATTTTCAATTACCTGGCTGCACAGCGTAAAGGATTAAATGAAGATATCCGTAAAAAAATATATGCGGAGGTTGATAAGATCGGGTATAATGAATTAAAAAAATTCCATACCGATTACATAGCCAACAAGCCATACACTTA
>JANOUJ010000364.1:0-4237 GCA_031416815.1 Chitinophagaceae bacterium | reverse complement strand
GTTTAATACGTAACTGGGAATACCTGGGGCTATGGGCCAAAGAAGAATTTGATAATTATACCATATCGCTTGACTTTGAACAACAGCTTAACCGCTGGGTAAAAAGTGAAAAGTCAACAGACTTTTTATTACCCATTGGCCCGCTCACCTATTTTGAAACTTGGTTTAAGACCGCAAAACCTAATGCAAATTGGATTGCCCGTTACCTGCCGGAAGAAATTGAGCAGGATAAAAAACTTTCAAACGCAAAACAGGTACTTAGTAATGCGGAGGAATTTTTATCGCAAAGTGCAAGCAAACATGTGGTGACCCGAACGATAATGCGTTACGGTGCGAAACGAATTGCAGCAGCATTAGCTGTGATCGCAGTAATTGTTCTTAGTTCGTTCGGTGTAAGGGATTATATCCGCAAACAAAATGATAATGTGCTCAAGTCTGTTAAAGCAAAAACATTTGAAATTGCGAACATACCTAAACTAAGCCCGGAGTTTCCAATTCCTGTAATCACCGAACAACTCATCCTGGGAAATCTTACCATACCGGAAGTAATAGACGCAATAAAAGAACCCGGACAAAAAATTAAAATAGCAACCGGTATAGCCACACAGTTGGTAAGACAGGGCCGGTATGATCCGAAGAATGAAATTTTACAAAGCTTGACTATTGCCGACAGTTTGCTGGAACAACTTGCTGTATCGGGAAATGCCCGTGAAATTTCTGAGAAGCTAAAACTGATTCATGATTTTTCTATTACAGCAGGACTTGCTTACTACTTCAACCCGGTGGAATCACTAAATTCAATAGTGACCCGAAATGCAAAACGATCTGCCCGCTGGGCCATGTATATTTTTGACAAACAACCGGATGACTTTACCGATATACAGAATCTAAGCCTGGCGCTTGATAATGCCATTAATCATAAAATGCTTTCTGAAGAAGAGATTAACCAGTTATTAAAAATTCTTTCACCATTTGAAAATGAGAAACGATCCCCATGGCTTGAGAAAAATTATCAGCCGGATAAAGTGCTGGTACGTGGCAGCCAGAATTATGGCCCCCGCTTTAACGGACTTTACCAGGACCTGGCATATTTATATGCAGCTACAGGTAAAACAGAGATGGTGATGCAATGTATGGACAGTTTGCTGCAGTACCAGGCCGGTTTTTATCAAAGCGATTATGCCACTCATGTAGAAAATGCTTCCAACATAGCGGCTGTATTTTACATCTATGAAAAAACAGACAAACTTGATGAATTTGTATCAGGATATTGCAGAAGGAAAAATATCAGCGCTTCGGAATTTTATAACCGCCTTGTATCATGGTCGCCACCGGATGCATCAACAACTAATTTTTATGCCGGGGCAGGTGGCCAGACATTTGCCAATATGAATCTCCAGTTTTCAAGTGACAGCATGCTGGCTTTCTTTTTTATAAAACTCAAAAATGAAATTTTAAAAATCAGTGACACGGATGATCGAAACTTTAACCTGGCGGTTATAAACAAAAACGAGGGTGTTTTCTTTGCTTACCGAAAGGAGATAAGGGGTAATGCATTAACAGGAACAGAGCAGTTTTTCCAGGAAGCCATTCAGGCTTATCAGCAAGTGCCGGATGCATATTTGAATCAAACTGGTTCATTCATTGGTACGTCGGGGTCTGATTTAATTTCTCTGCCCAGTAAGTTTCTTTTTCTTTTCCCTGATTACCGGGTTCCTTTTCATCCTTTTGAACCGAGATCAGTTATACAATTTTATTATTCATCAGCATTTATCGGGTATGTGCTGGAGCATAATTTATTTGATTCACTGTATGAAAGCGCAGAAGACTTCAAGTATTTTGAACTTTGGCTGCTGGATTACCAGATTCTCATGTCGTCCCGCAATGTGTTTCTGACAGATCAAATGCCTGTTGGGCTGATGGACCGGCTGTCTGCTAAATTAGAGGAGCGGAAAGCAAACCAGGTTGCGGATCTTAATATACTTTATCTGCATCTTGCTGAGTTGGCATTTAATCAAAAAGATACAGCCAAAGGCATAGCTTCACTTGAAAAAATACAAACAGACAAACTCCTTAATTCCTTTCAATATAAAAATTTCAATTTTGTCAATACTTATTCTTTTGAATTGACAGGGAAAGCAATAGCTAATTTAACTGTTCATAATCGGTTTGATCTGGCGCATAGATTTCTGAATGTATTTAAAAAAGAGGTAAACCGTTCTTCTCTTTATGCTTATGCCAGCCAGTTGGTTTCATTAAATAAACAATTTCCGGAACTGGCCCAGCGTCTGCTTGATTCTGCACTTATTGAAAAGGACCGGCTTGATAACCCGGCTGCAGCTCAACCCAATCGCCACCAGGTAGCAATAGCCCTGATGTTTATGGACCCGGAAAAAAATTCTGCAGAGGCGTACCGGGTTATAAAAAATAACGGTAATAAATTTGCATCTATGACAAGGTTTGCTAAGGCATATGCAGTTCGTGGAAAACTTTACAAGTCGCAACAAGAGGCCCCTCCTCTTATTTCAGCAGCAGACAAAGCAAATTTTTTGAGTAACAGCATTGACGGATTCAATTTATCGCAAACAACAAAGGAAGAATGGAGGAAATTTATAGACAACGAACTAATCTTTACCAGGAGATTCCTTGCTTACATAAACGAAAATGAATAGATGATTGTTCAGCAAACGATATGCCCTTATACCGGTCTCCGGTCTTTTACCGAAGAGGAAAGTCTTTATTTTAAAGGCCGTGATCTCCAGGTGGATCAGATCACTTCTCTTTTGGAGCAAAACAAATTCCTGATGGTAACCGGTGCATCGGGTGAAGGAAAGTCATCATTGATTTATGCCGGTCTTATTCCTAATGCAAGAGCCGGATTTTTTAAAGCGAAGTACACTAATTGGGTGGTTGCGGATTTCAGACCGGAGCGGAGCCCGATAAATAATATGGCCGCTGCATTGGCAGAAACTTTTAACACAAAGTCATCTACTATTGAAACCGAGTTGAGACGTGGTTATTCTTCACTGATTGATCTTTATACCAATTCTGATTTTTATATAGATGAATCAGATGAACAATGGCAGAAACTGGGAGATCTGCAAAAAAAGGATAGAAAAAGAAAAGCAGCCAACCTGATGATCATTGTTGATCAGTTTGAAGAATTTTTTACCAACCCCGAAAATTTTTATAACGAAGCTCCCTCGCAGGATTCCCAGATTGTTGTGAACCTTGTTTTGGAAACTGCCCGTATTGCTATCAAAAGAAATATTCCTGTCTATGTTGTCTGCACCATGCGTTCCGATTATATCGGGCAATGTTCTGCTTTTCGTGGCTTACCTGAGTATATTGGTTTTTCCCAGTTCTTTGTACCAAGATTAAAACGAAAAGATTTAAAGCAAGTAATTGAAGAACCAGCAATACTTAGTGGTAACAGGATTTCGCAACGACTCATTGAACGTCTAGTTTATGATATTGCTGATGGGGTAGATCAATTACCAATTCTTCAACATGCCTTGAGTCAAATTTGGCTTGCTGCCAAACACGGTACTGAGGAAATGGATCTTATTCATTATGCTATGGTAGGCGGCATGCCTGCTTCAGAATTGCCCGATGATGAATTGCCTGAATTCCAGAAATGGTTTAATAGCCTGCCTCAACTAAGGCAGAAATATTACCAGGATACCGGCTTGAATAAAGCAATTGAAATTCATGCCAGCGGTTTGTATGAAAATGCGTGGGAGTTTCATAATGCAACCTATCCGGACAGAACCATTACACAGCAGGATGCCAAAAGAATTGTAGCCCTCACCTTTAGTTGCCTTACGAAGATTGATAACAGCCGAGCGGTGCGGAACCGGATGTCGCTTGGTGAAATTACCGGTATTATTAATTCACCTGCAATTACGCCAGAAGTAGTAAGTGAAGTGTTGAGTATTTATCGTGAAGAAGGAAACTCTTTTATCAGGCCATTCAAAACAGCAGATCCGGTTACACATAATATTTCTTCAGACACTGTATTAGATATTACTCATGAAAGTTTGATACGCAACTGGAATAAACTGAATAACTGGGCGAACCAGGAGTTTGAGTTTTATTCTACCTACCTGGATTTTAAAAAACAATTGGATCGCTGGAAGAGCAGTGGAAAGAGCAGTGGGTTTCTGTTGCCAATAGGACCGCTTACTTATTTTGAAAACTGGTATAATAAATGTAAACCCAATGTGGGTTGGATAAA
>JANOUJ010000363.1:0-4221 GCA_031416815.1 Chitinophagaceae bacterium | reverse complement strand
GGAGAAAAATTTTATGGCGTACAGCAGGTTAGATGAGGCTGTAACAAAATTGTTGAATTATTAGAAAGGAATTTTGCATTATGATAAGATCAATCTTTTCCCTGGTTTTTTTCATGGCAATTAATCCTTTATATGCCCAGCAGGCCAAAACAAATGTGTACGGCACTATCGTGGATAAATCCACTCAGCAATTTATTGAATTTGTAACGGTGGCTTTGCTAAACAAAAAGGACAGTACAGTTATTAAAGGAACCATTGCTGATAAAAAAGGAAAATTCAGTATTGAAGAGATCCCGCCGGGCAATTATCTAATACGCTATAGTTTTATTGGTTATGATGATCTTATTTTCCCGGAGTTAAAAGTTACAGCGGGGCAGAAAAATATAAACCTGGGTATTGTTGAACTAAACAACGATGCAAAGAAATTAGATGAGGTAATTGTTGCATCAACAAAAACAACCTTAAATACCACTATTGACAGAATGGTATATAATGTTGACCAGGATATCTTGAGCACATCAGGTGCTGCCAGCGATATTTTAAAAAATATTCCTTCGGTTGAAGTTGATATTGACGGACAGGTGAGCCTTCGAGGTTCGACAAATGTAATGATACTCATCAATGGAAAAATTTCGCCGTTAATGGGTAAATCAAGTGCAGAAGTGTTACAATCTTTACCCGCAAATGCTATCGAACGCATTGAAGTGATCACCAATCCATCTGCCCGTTTCCGCCCTGATGGTACGTCGGGCGTCATTAATATCGTACTTAAAAAAAATGTAAAATTGGGATTGAATGGAACCATTACAGCCAACGCAGGTAACAAAGACAGGTACAATGGAAATATTGCTGCAAACTACAATTCCGGAAAAATAAATTTGTTTGGCAGTTATAGTTTGCGACAGGATAGCAGAAAACGAACCAATAAAATTGACCGCACCTATTTTGATTCTACCGGTAAAATAAGCAGTTATTACAATGAGTATAATATTTCAAGGCTAAGGCCGCTAACTCATGTTGTAAATGTGGGAACAGACTATAATTTTAATGAACACAACAGTTTTGGAATAAGTGGCAGCTACTTTTACAGAAAGCTTACGAAAAATGATATTATAAATAAGTTTACTTATGATGAACAAAATATTTTAATTGATAATTACGACAGGTTGAGGTA
This sequence comes from Chitinophagaceae bacterium, assembly GCA_031416815.1. Classification (GTDB taxonomy): domain Bacteria; phylum Bacteroidota; class Bacteroidia; order Chitinophagales; family Chitinophagaceae; genus Ferruginibacter. The sequence continues at coordinate 3,047 of JANOUJ010000363.1, read as the reverse complement.
CGACCCGGAATATGAAAAGCAAATTGGCATTGCAGCTTATTTTGAGCATAGATTTAAAAAGAAGGATCATGAGCTAAAGATCGAGTTTAATAATTCCATATCCAACGAAGCAGAAGACAACCGCTATCAGAATGTGTATTATTTGCCTGGCCGCCCCACTGAGCTGGATAATACCCTCATCAAACAAAAGGATAATGAGAACCAGTTAACCATTGATTATGCTTTACCCATCAATGAAAACAGCAGTATTGAACTTGGTTACGATGGCTCCATCAATAAAAAAGACCTTGATTTTTATGGGGAATATTATGATACTGCCCAGGGAAAATTTATTAAAGATGTAGTAAAAACAAACCTGTTCCTGTACAAAGAAAGTATCCAGGCTCTCTATTTTACATACGAGAAAAGTTTTGAAGCTTTTGGCTTTTCTGTTGGGCTAAGGGCCGAGCAGGTTAACCTGAAAGGCAACCTGGTAACAATAGATTCACTCATACAAAATAATTATTTTAAACTTTATCCAACCCTGCACCTGAGTTACGAAATTGATGATGACAATGAACTGCAGTTAAATTACAGCCGGCGCATTAACAGGCCCGATCCCGATGAATTAAATCCTTTTCCTGAGTATCGTGACCCCCGCAACTTATTTGCAGGCAACCCAAAGTTGCTGCCCGAAATTATTAACTCGGTTGAGTTTGGTTATAAATGGCAAAACAAAAATTATTCTTTTGTGCCCAGTCTTTATTACAGGTACCGTACAAATGGTTTTACAGAAGTGATAAAACCTGTCAACGATTCTACATTGCTAACTACTTCCGAAAATCTTTCCAATGATCAGTCTGCAGGATTGGAATTAATTTTTTCTGCTAAGGCAGGAAATTTTTTTAGCGGAAATTTAAGTGGTAACATTTTTTATAACCAGATCGATGCATCAAATCTTGGCTATGCACAAAAGAAATCAATTGTTTCTTTCAGTGCAAATATGAATACAACATTTACGGTAACAAAAACAAGTATGATACAGTTAAGCGCCAACTACCGGTCGGCAAGGTTAACGCCACAGGGCAAATCGTATCCAAGGGTTGTAGCAAACATTGGTATGCGGCAGGATATGCTGAAAAAGAAGCTGGCCTTAACACTCACCGTATCAGACATTTTTGGTTCCGCAAGAGATAAACAGGATTTTAATACCATTTATTTAAACCAGTCTTCCACCGGCAGAAGGGATGTACAAATATTTTATATCGGTGCAAGCTATCGTTTTGGAAAAACCAAAAAAGAACCTAAGGATCAAAAATTACAGTTTGACGCAGAGCAATAATTAAATCTATAATAAACAAAATAAACTTGAACTTTAGGATGGCAAAATCCTGAATATAAAAAGTTGTCAGCCTGGCTTATCGAAGGCGGTGCAATTATTTAAGACACGCTGTTATATACAAACCCGCCTTCGACAAGCCTGTCTGCCGACAAAGGCAGGCTCAGGCTGACTGTAAATAACTATAATGTTTCTTTTTCTACTTATATAAAATTAACTGCTACATGAAAAATTATTTATTATTAATTACACTCATCACCCTTTTTATTTCCTGTAAACAAACTGCAAATAAAACAGATTCACCGGCAGCATTGTACGATTCTTCCTACATGCCGGCAGCTTTTGCAGATGCAAACCGGATGGAGAAAATTAAAGCGGCATTTGCCATAGCTGACAGCCTGTATAAAAATTATGCTACAGCTAATCATCTCCCGGGCATATCATTTGGTATTGTTGTAGATGGACAGTTGTTGTATAAAAACAGTTATGGCTATACAGATGTGGTAAAGAAGATACCGGCAACATCTGCTTCGCTGTTTCGCATTGCCTCCATGAGTAAAAGCTTTACCTGTATGGCTATTTTAAAATTGCGTGATGAAGGAAAACTGAATTTAGATGCCCCTGCTTATTTATATATCCCTGAATTAAAAAACATAAAATATCCAACGGCTGATGCACCTGCAATCACCATCCGCCATTTAATGACGCATGGTGCCGGCTTTCCGGAAGACAATCCCTGGGGCGACAGGCAACTTGCTGACAATGACAAAGACCTGATGGAATTTATTGGCAAACAGATCTCTTTTTCCAATCCGCCCGGCATTGCTTTTGAATACAGCAACCTTGGGTTCGCCCTGCAGGGAAAGATCATCAGCAAAGTTTCCGGAATGCCCTACCAGGATTATATTAAAAAAAATATTTTAGAACCGCTGGGCATGAAAACAACCACCTACGAATTTGGGGATGTGGCAGTTGATAAACTGGCGCATGGCTACCGTTGGTTGAATGAACAATGGAATGAAGAAACATTGCTGCATGATACTAAAGATGGAAGCTGGGGAGCGATGGGTGCTATGATCAGTTCTATTGATGAGTTTGCAAACTATATGGCTTTTCACATGAGCGCCTGGCCGCCCAACAATGCAAAAGATGATGGACCCATTAAAAGAAGCTCGGTAAGGGAAATGCATCATCCCTGGCGCATGGTTGCCGTTGTTCCGGATTATAAATATGCTGATGGAAGAACCTGCGCCATAGGAGCCGCCTATTGTTATGGGTTGGGCTGGATGAAAGATTGCGACGGTAAAGTATATATTGCTCACAGCGGTGGCCTGCCTGGGTTTGGCAGCCAGTGGCGCATCATGCCCGATTATGGTATTGGTGTGGCTGCATTTGCCAATCGCACTTATGCACCTATGGGCGCCATAAACATGCGGGTGCTTGATACCTTAATTAAAATAGCCGGCCTGCAACCCAGGCAAATTATTCCATCAAAAATTTTAGAGCAGCGTAAAAATGAGTTGGTAAAAATTTTACCTGATTGGAAGAATGCTGAACAAAGCGGCATCTTTGCCGAAAACTTTTTTCCTGATTATCCCATTGACAGTTTGAAGAAAGAAGCAAAAGATTTATACAGCAAAGCAGGAAAAATAATTGCGGTAAGACCAACTAAGCCAGAGAACCAGTTGCGTGGCAGTTTTATTATTGAAGGCGAAAAAATAAACATGGA
>JANOUJ010000362.1:0-8420 GCA_031416815.1 Chitinophagaceae bacterium | reverse complement strand
TTTAATTTCACCGGTACAAATATTTTTGGCTGCTAATCCTTTTAAAGGTTCTTAAAATTAAAAAGTTGCCAACTACGAGCTCCCTCTCCCTGGGAGAGGGGTTGGGGTGAGGCCGTGTTTTTATTGTTTTATAAATTTGGTTTCTGCTATTCTTTCATTATTGTTAAAAATAACTACAATATAACTTCCATTAGCGAGGTTTGAAACATCTGTTACAATCTTGTTCATGCCGGTTAAGACGGTAGCAGTTAATGCTTTTACTTCTCTTCCATCACTATTATAAATTTTGCACAGCATAACTGCATTTTCTGAAAATGTTATTGACATGTTTAAAATGCCGAAAACGGGGTTGGGGTTTATTTTAACTGACTTTACAATGGACTGATCAAACAGTACCGCAATAATATACGAGTACTTAAACTTTCCATCCAAATCAAATTGCTTTAAGCGGTAAAAGTTGACCCCTTTTTTTGGCGCAGGATCGGTAAATGCATAATTGACTGGCGAAGAAGAATTATGGTACCTGCTGGCAACCATACCAATTTTTTCAAAATTATTTCCTACAACTGAACGTTCAATTTCAAAGTGGCTTACATTAATTTCGTTTGTGGTGGTCCAGTTTAATTTGATCTCTTCATTTTGCTGCTTGCCAGTAAAATTGGTTAGGTCAAGCGGTAAAACAAGTGCATTCCTGTTAATCCATATTGGTGAGGTCCAGATAATATCACCATCCGCTTGGGTTATTTTTGCAAAATAATATGCCTTGCTGTTTGGAGGAGTTACATGTGTATAATTTAATGTATTGCTGTTGTAAGCCGAAATTAAAATGCCGGCTTCTATACTTGAAAGCATAGTTCCAAAATAAACTTCAATCTTACTGGTATAGTCACCTGGTTCACCGGCAGCATCAGGATCGGTTACAGTAATTGAAATAGAGGCGTTATCATTCGTGAAAAAATTACTGCCCATAAAATTACCATTGATGGTAAAATTTACTTTTGTATTCCAGTCATCGGATGCATAAAAGCGGTTGGCTTTGTAAGCGGCAATAATACTATCTCTGTGTAAAGATGAGGCCAAAACAACGGTACGTGATGGATTGGTTCTTCCAAAGGTGGTATAATGATTATCATGATCTATTGTTGGCCCAACATGGTATCCTTTTGCAAGTGCGTCTAAAAATCTGGATTCGTAAGATGTTGCATGAGGATCACTATAGTCTGTGGTTGTTGAAAACGCATTTCCGCTACGCACAGATATACCTACAATAGCTTTATCGCAGACAGAGTCATAGGTACCAGCATCAACTAAAATGTTTCCATAATCACCTGTTTGCGGATGCGCCAAAGTGCAAAAAGCATTGGGGTAAGACTGGATAATGGGCCAATAGCTTGCAAAATCCCCTTTGGCACAAAAAATATTGTAGTTGCTGGTACTGCCCCATGCACCACTTCCGGTTTCCCAGCCAATTAATCCGGGTACACCATATGTTACTACATGTCCTCCCTGGCTTATGGTTCCCCATTCAAAACCATACAGGGCCACAAAGCTCCCATTATTATTGGCAGTATCTGACTGGTATAAACCCTTGCTGTAGTCACTTACATGCATGCCGGGGTTGTTATTGGCTGTGTAATGGTTGTGGTCTGATACACCCAAAAAATCCATATAATAACTTCCCTTGGCATAATTATAATCATCGCCTGGCGTGTAATGGCCGGTAGAACTACTATCCTTATTACCATCGGAATAAGCGGAGTGGCTATGCAAATTGCCAAAGTAAAAGTTGTACTGGCAAAATACCGGAAAACAACTTATCAAAAAAATAAGTGTTAGAATGGGCTTCATTAGGAATTAGAGTTATTCTCCTGAATAACGGAAAAAAATCTAAAAAAGTATGGCAACCATGGGAACATTGTGTAAAACAAAAAAGAACTGGGTTATCAGTTCTTTTATGTTGGGTTACTAGGATTCGAACCTAGACAAACAGAATCAAAATCTGTTGTGCTACCTTTACACCATAACCCAGTTTTGTAATCGGCTGCAAAAATAAGGGTTATGTTTTTACCTCCCAAATGCTTTTTAAAAGCCTTTAACTACTGGCCGCTTGCTTTTAGCCGGAACGCTTTTGCTAATCACTAACAGCTAAAGGCTGACAGCTTTTTAGTCCAGATCCTCTTTCTCCTTTAATCCTTTTATCAAATCCAGCGCTTCGGCCACCACATCGCACATTATTGTAATTAATGAACCGGGCTTTGCATTGTTATAGGCATGCATAATGGCTTCCTTTTCATTTAAAATAATGGTAACGGGAATATCCTTAGATTTTGTTTCATTGATACCATCTACCAACAAGTTTACAATTTCCTCTGCTGTGCGGCCACGTAAATGTTTATCCTGGCGGATGATGATCTCATCAAACGACCTGCCCGAAATGCGGCCCAGTTCTTTTATGTCTTCATCTCTCCTGTCGCCGGTGCCGCTGATGATGCCCACTTTTGGTGTGCCATCAAGCTTGCCAATAAAATCACAGAGCAGTTCAAGTCCCGCAGGGTTATGGGCAAAATCAACTAAAAATTGAAAATGCTTGAACTGGAACATGTTCAGTCTTCCCGGTGTTTGTGTTGATGACGGAACGAAGGTTTGCAGTGCCAGTTTAATATCTTCAATCTCAATATTTCGCCAAAAATAAGTGCTTAATACTGCAGGAAGGCAGTTCATTACGTTGTGTATGGCTTTACCACCGTATGTTACAGGCACTTCACTCACTTTTATCACCCTTATTTTCCAGGAGCCTTTCATGATGGTGATATAGCCATTCTCAAAAACTGCAGCATAGCCACCAGTCTTACAATGTTTTTTTATTCTTGGATTATTTTCATCCATACTGAAATAAGCAATATTGCATTTCAATCCATCTTTCATAGCATACACCAGGTCGTCATCGGCATTTAAAATGGCATAGCCATGATTAAAAACCGTTTCAGGCACTACGGCCTTTACTTTCGCCATTTGCTCCATCGAATCAATACCCCCCAACCCAATATGATCCGCACTGATATTGGTCACAACCGCCACATCACAATTTTGAAATGCCAATCCATTTTTTAAGATGCCCCCTCGGGCACATTCAAGCACAGCAAAATCAACGGTAGGATCTTTTAAAACAAAAGTTGAAGATACCGGTCCGGTACAATCACCCTTCATCATCATTTGGTTTTGAATATATACACCATCACTGGTGGTATAGCCAACTTTATAACCGGCAGTTTTTGCAATATGCGCTGTAAGCCTGGTAGTAGTTGTTTTACCATTCGTGCCGGTGATGGCAATAATGGGAATAGTGCCTGCAATCCCTTTCGGAAAAAGCATATCAACCACCGGCTCGGCCACATTGCGTGGCAAACCTTCAGATGGATCGATATGCATACGGAACCCCGGTGCGGCATTCACTTCCAGGATGGCGCCACCGTTTTCTTTAACTGGTGTACGCAGATCGGTTGCCATAATATCTATACCGCAAATATCCAACCCGATAATTTTTGCAATGCGCTCACACATCATGATATTGGCCGGGTGCACTTCATCCGTAACATCAGTACTTGTGCCGCCCGTTGAAAGATTGGCTGTTGGTTTTACCAGAACCAATTCACCTTTGGGTGGAACGGTTTCTAACGTGTAATTTTTTTCATCCAGCATTTTTTGTGTAAACTGATCGATGGTAATTTGTGTTAACACTTTTTCGTGTCCATAACCACGGCGTGGATCTTTATTAACCTCATCGATCAAATATTGAATGGTGTTTTTTCCATCGCCGGTTACGGCAGCAGGCGTACGTAAAGCCGCACAAATAAATTTATAATTGATCACCAGTATCCTAAAATCGAATCCGGTAATATATTTTTCTACGATCACACTGCGGCCATATTGTTTAGCCGCGGCAAATGCTTTCAACGCCATCTCCCAATCGGTAATATTGGTTGTATTTCCTTTGCCATGGTTGCCGTCAATAGGTTTTATCACGCAGGGATAACCGATCCGGTCGATGGCATCCTGCAATCCTTCTTCGGTCCTGATCACATCACCTTTAGGCACAGGAATTTCGGCTGCGCCCAGTAAATTTTTTGTTTCTTCTTTATCGCATGCAATATCTACCGCAATATTGCCGGTGGTGCTTGCAATGGTCGCTCTTATTCTTTTTTGATGAACGCCATAACCCAATTGCACCAATGAATGTTTGTTTAAACGAATAAAAGGAATGCCTCGTTTGGCAGCCTCATCAACAATACAACCGGTGCTGGGCCCAAGCCTGGTATCCTCCCTTATCTCCCGTAGGTTCATAATATCATCCGCCAGGTCGTATGCTTCATTATCAACCAATGCCTGTGCAACCCTCACGGCAGCCTTAGCTGCATACACACCTGCATCTTCTTCCATATAACTCATACATACATAATATTCTCCTTCTTTGCCTGTTCCACGGGTACGGCCAAAACCGGTATCCATGCCTGCAAGGGTTTGCATTTCCAAAGCAATATGCTCAATCACATGGCCCATCCAGGTGCCTTCCTCCACCCGTTCAAAAAAACCGCCAGGCGTTCCCACGCTACACCGGTGCTCTACCAGTGTTGGAAACATCGCTTCCAGTCTTTGCCTGAAACCTTCAATTTTATTGGTGGGCCGTTGCTCCATATCTTCCAGGTCAAGTTTCATCTGAATCAGCTTGGTGCGGCGTACACTCCAGTAATTCGGGCCTCGTAAAATTTTGATCTCCACAATCTTCATAATAGAACAGTTTTATATTTCAGTGTTTCAATGAAGTCAAAAATTAAAATTCAAAAGTAAAAATTATAACCTGCCGTTACTTTTTGAATTTTGACTTTTTACTTTTGAATTTACATAAAATGGAAATTACCAAAATCATCTTGCTTTGCAAAAAACAAAATTTGTACATTGTGAAACTGCCTGCCGGTGGGCAGGACTAAATTCAGGCAAATGAGTAATCGTCGTTCTTTTCTGCAAAAAATGGGTTTGTTATCTGCATCAGCAATTACGGCAAACGTATTGCAACCAGCCTGGAGCCATGATCTGCAAAATGCAATCAGCAAAGCGGCGGCCATTCCTCCATCCAAGCTTGCAAGCGATGAAGAGTTCTGGCATTTTGTACAACAATCCTATACCATTGCACCCAATTTCATCAACCTGAACAATGGCGGCGTAGCCCCGGCGCCCAAATCAGTTGCCGATGCGATGAAGACCAATTATGATTTTTGCAACCAGGCGCCAAGTTATTTTATGTGGCGCATTGTTGACCAGGGCAGGGAACCTTTGCGGAAGAACCTGGCAAAACTTGCCGGCTGCAATGCGGAGGAAATTGCACTGCACCGCAATGCTTCCGAAGCACTTGAAACCGTGATCTTTGGAATTGAATTAAAAGCCGGCGATGAAGTAGTGCTCACCAAACAAGATTATCCAAACATGATCGGTGCATGGAAGCAGCGGGAGAAAAGGGAAGGGATAAAACTGGTTTGGGTTAATCTCGAGCTGCCCAGCGAAGATGAAAATTACATGGTTAAGCAATACACCGATGCCTTCACTGCAAAAACAAAAGTGGTGCAGATCACACACATGATAAACTGGATTGGCCAGAAAATACCGGTGCGTAAAATTGCAGACGAAGCAAAGAAAAACCCGCCTGCTGGCGCAGGCCGGCAGGAAATATTGGTGCTGGTTGATGGCGCCCATACTTTTGCACAGTTCGAATTTTTAATTCCTGAACTAAACTGCGATTATTTTGGAACAAGCTTACACAAGTGGCTGGGAGCGCCAATAGGAACCGGTTTCCTGTATGTGCGTAAAGAAAAGATCAAATCGGTGTGGCCATTATTTGGCGCCGGCGATAAAGGAGAGGATAATATCCGCAAGTTTGAGCATTTAGGGACAAGGCCGTTTTTTATTGAAGAGGCTATTGACAAAGCCATTGATTTTCATGATATGATCGGTAGTAAAAGAAAAGAAGAAAGATTACTCTACCTGAAAAATTACTGGATGAATAAAGTAAAAGATATTCCGAAGGTAAAACTTCATACTTCGTTTAAAAAAGAATTTGGATGCGCCATCGGCCTGGTAAGTGTAGATGGAAAAACCCCAGGTGAACTGGACAGTTTTTTATGGGAGAATTATAAGATTCATACTGTGGGTATTGTTTGGGAAAATATCAGTGGGGTTCGTGTAACACCCAATGTGTACACCACTATAAAAAATTTAGATAGGTTGGTAGAAGGAATAACTGCGTTTGCAAAATCAATTTGATTGATAAAAAGTATAACACCCGGCTGAACGAACCTGGAGATAAATGACAAAATCCAGGATGGCTTTAAGCTTTGGAAAAAAGACTAGACTGTTCATGATCAAGTCGGCACAAAGCCCTGATTTTAAACGTTATCAACATCCGTTAACAACATCTAAACGGTGTTCAAACACGATTTCCCTTATTTTTGCGTTAATCATAAAAATGATTTAATGCTATTTGCTAAAGGAAAACTAATAGCGATTGGAGGAGCAGAAGACAAGGGCACTGATTTAGAGACCGGGAAGTTCCAACGCAACAACCTCAATTTTTTTGAACTGGGCATCTTGTCCCGTATTGTTGAAGAAGCTGGTGGGCCCCTTAGCCGTATCGAAGTAATTACCACGGCCAGTATGATCCCTTACGAAGTGGGCGACAATTACCTGAATGCTTTTGGTAAAATTGGCTGCACAAATGTTGGTGTAATGCACATCCGTAACCGGGCCGACACTGCTAACACTGATTATTTAGCTCGTATTGCCGTTTGTGATGTGGTTATGTTCAGTGGTGGTAACCAGTTGCGCCTGACCAGTACATTTGGCGGCACTTCATTTTTAGAAAAAACATTGGATCGTTATCACAACGAACCGGCATTTGTTGTTGCCGGCACATCGGCAGGCGCAATGGCCATGAGCAATACCATGATCTATGAAGGCAATGCCACCCGGGCACATTTAAAAGGCGAAGTAAAAATTACTACCGGCCTTGGTTTTATGGATGATGTAATTTTTGATTCGCATTTCGAAAAACGTGGCAGGTTTGCCAGGCTGGCCCAGGCAGTGGCAGCAAACCCATCCTGTATTGGTATTGGATTGGGAGAAGATACAGCCATGCTGATTACCGACGGTAATAAAATGGAAGCAATGGGCAGCGGATTGGTAATGATCGTTGACGGGCACGACATCATGCATTCAAACATTGCCGATATACCGGATGGCAATCCCATCAGCATTGAAAATTTAAAAGTACATTTTTGTGAGCATGGTAATGGGTATCTTTTAAAAGAACGCAAATTTTTAATGGGAGTCACGGAAACCTCTATTATTAAAAAACAGGTTCACGTAGAATAATTACTGCAAAAAAATTAATTATAACGAAGCCGTCTCAAAAATAATTGAGGCGGCTTTTTTTATGCAATTTATATAAAGCTGATATTTCCGCTTTTACCCTTCTCAATACCAAATGAGGTTTTTTAAAAAGTAGTGAAAACAGCTTTTTAAGCTGCTTTTTTGATATTTGGGTTACTTTTTTTCCTTAAGTTATGCGCTAATGCCAACAATCCTGTTTCTATGTTCACTTTATGTTTACCTCTAAGCATAAAACGTTTGAACCCGTGGTTATTTTTTATGTTGGCAAATACCGGTTCCACATCCCAGCATCTTTGCTTTCGTTTTTTTATTCCTTCTTCGCTCAGTAACCGCCGGTTGGCTTGTTGTTTTAATTCATTTAGGCGGTGATTAACTTCTATAATTCTATCGCCTTTACTTTTGTGGCAACTTCCGTTTAATGGACATGTACTGCAATTTTTTGCCTGGTATTTGGTTACAGTTTGAATAAATCCTGTTTTGGATTCCTTATTGTACGTGCCCTTGTTTTCCATGTGCTGGCCCATTGGGCAAACATAATAATCGTACTCTTTATTATAATGGAGTTTATCTGTGGTAAATGTCTTTTTGCTTTGGATAGTTTGGTTTTGCTCTCTGTCGAACTGATTGTGTTTTACATAAGCTGTAATATGTTTGGCTTCTAAATATGGATAGTTTTCTTCACTGCCGTATCCTGCATCGGCTGTTACCACATCTGGCGTTGTTTGATGGTGTTGTGTAAAGTCAGTAAGATGTTCAGGTAAAGTAGTGCTGTCGGTTGTAGCCTGGTGGATACTGTAATGAGTGATGTATTGATTGTTGCTGCTTATCTGTAAATTATAACCAGGTTTTAATTGTCCGTTTTTCATGTGATCTTCCTTCATCCGCATAAAGGTGGCATCTGTATCTGTTTTGCTAAAACTTTTTCTGCCTTCACCATTATTTTTTCCTGTTGTTCATATTTTTCTAATGCAGCAGGCCAGTGC
>JANOUJ010000361.1:0-6983 GCA_031416815.1 Chitinophagaceae bacterium | reverse complement strand
ATCGCCTAACCGCAGAAATCCCCGTCCTTACTTCACCGCTGCACAGCCATGATCCAGACAGCTGAGATCGATCTGGATAGTCGAATGGGTGATCTCGTAGCGCTCATGCAGCCCGCTCTCAATCTCCCTGAAGAATTCGTTGTCTATCATCATCCGGGCGCAACAAGGCTTATGGTGTTCAAGCGAAACAAATTCACCATACCCAAATTTTTGTGCCCAGTTGGGCATTTTGTCGGGCATGATGTGTGTGTGGATGTCAATCTTCATTGAGTGGAAAGTTGAAAATGGAAAGGTGATAGTTATTTACCTAACTTGGTTTTAGTTGTTTTTACAATACTTACAAGCATTTTTATTAATTCCTCTGCATCTAAGATTATACTTTCAAATTCTTTCTCTGTAATGAATCGGGTATCTTTTAAAAGCATAAGCCAATATGCGGCTTCATTGGCTTCCTTTAGAGCAATATTAACTTTATTCAAAAAATCTGACTTTGATTGTCCATGTTCGGCTTCCTTTAATAAAGCTCCTATAGCAGTTCCACTCCTTAATAGTTGTTTTGATAAAACATATTCCTTCTTTTCATCACAAAGCCATTTGTATAAGTTCACTATTCTAATAGCGAACCGATAACTCTTTTCGCCAACTATATTCTTAGCCATTAAAAAAGCTTTAAACTTTCAACTCTCAACTTTCCCCTTTCAACCTTTTCTTACAGGTGGTGCCATTACACTTCCACATTTATTACAAGTACGTTTCTGTTCATCGCTATAAAATCCTTCCATTACCGGTGGTAATTGAGAAACAATATCTGTGATCACTTTATACTCTTCATACAATTTATCGCCACAGTTTTCACAATACCACAGAAATCCATCTTCTTCCGTTTCTCTTACTTTTTCAATCACCAATCCAACAGTGCCGGCTCCCCGTTGCGGTGAATGTGGAGTTTTTGGAGGCAGTAAAAACATATCGCCTTCGTTGATGGGAATATCTCTTGGTACGCCTCCATCAATGATCTTTAAAACAATATTTCCTTCCACCTGGTAATACAATTCCTCGCTTTCATTAAAATGATAATCCTTGCGGCTGTTAGGCCCGCCGACAACCATCACAATAAAATTTTCAGCGTCTTTATAAACGCATTGATTACCCACGGGGGGCTTCAATTTGTCCCGGTTATCATCAATCCATTTTTTTAAATTAAAAGGAGCTGCAATTGACATGGTAAATAGATTTAGAGTTGTAAGTTAATTATTTTTTTGTACCAAAGCCTCGCCTCCCCAACCTTCGTTCCTTCCTTTCGCTTTGCTCAGTAACCTCTCCCGAAGAGAGGAGGCGGTACATCTAGAATATCCAACCTTATGATCTCCCACATCAACAATAAATATCTAATCAGCAATTACGCAAACACTAAAAATAAATACCGTCTTCGCTCCTATCTTCTACATTTCCCTCTCCCTCCGGGGGAGAGGATAGGAGTAGGGCCTTTTTTATTTATCTTTAACCCATGAACCTTACCATTCCATATCACCTGGAAAATTTAACAGGTGGTAATTTTATTGGGCCTCTCAGCAGTAATTTTATCGATAATGTAAACCCTGCTACCGGCGCAGTTTACGGACAAATACCAGACAGCAACGAAAAAGATGTTGATGTTGCGGTTACAGCCGCAAAAAAAGCTTTTTCTGCCTGGAGTGTTTTACCGGTTGAAAGTAGATTTATTATCCTAAATAAAATTGCCGAGCTCATTGATGAGAACTTAGAAGCACTGGCCCTGGCGGAAACGAATGATAACGGCAAACCATTATGGCTAAGCAAGCAGATTGATATTCCACGTGCCTCGGCAAATTTTCGCTTTTTTGCAACAGGCATTATGCATTTTGCAAATGAGAGTCACCAAATGGAAGACAAAGCGGTTAACTATACCCTGCGCCAACCCATTGGTATTGTAGGCTGCATTTCTCCCTGGAACCTTCCCTTATATCTATTTACCTGGAAGATAGCTCCTGCATTGGCCGCAGGCAATTGCGTAATTGCCAAACCATCAGAAGTAACTCCGGTTACCGCTTTTCTGTTAGGAAAAATTTGTAAAGAGGCTGGCTTGCCAGATGGCGTTTTAAATATTCTGCATGGTGTTGGCCAGCATTGCGGTGAAGCCATTGTAAAGCATCCCGATATTAAAGCTATTTCATTTACCGGTAGTACAAGGGCCGGCGAACATATTGCATCGGTTGCCGCTCCTATGTTTAAAAAATTATCGCTGGAACTGGGTGGCAAAAATCCCAACATTATTTTTAATGATTGTAACTGGGAAAAAATGTTAACGGAAACTATCCGCTCATCTTTTGGCAACCAGGGACAAATATGTTTGTGCGGCAGCCGCATATTGCTTGAAAGAAGCGCTTACGAAGAATTTAAAAAGCACTTTATTCCGATTGTAAAAAAATTAATTGTTGGCGATCCACTGGAAGCAACCAGCAAACAAGGAGCGATTGTAAGCAAAGTGCATTTTGAAAAAATAATGAACTGCATTTCGATTGCTAAAGAAGAAGGCGGTTCCATTTTATGCGGAGGCAATGCCGTTAAGCTGGAAGGAAGATGCGAAAATGGATTCTTTATTGAACCAACAATTATTGAAGGATTGGATCAAACCTGCAGAACCAACCAGGAAGAAATTTTTGGACCGGTTGTTACCATCCAACCGTTTGATACCGAAGAGGAAGCAATAGCATTGGCCAATGCAACAGGTTACGGTCTGTCTGCTACCATCTGGACACAGGATATCGGCAAAGCAAACCGTGTTGCTTCAAAAGTAGAAGCCGGTATTATTTGGGTAAACTGCTGGTTGGTAAGAGATCTGCGTACGCCTTTCGGTGGAGTAAAAAGCAGCGGCGTAGGAAGAGAGGGTGGATGGGAAGCGTTAAGATTTTTTACAGAAGCGAAAAATGTTTGTGTACAATTTTAAATTCAACGCTGAGAAAATGAGAAGCAGAGAATACGCGGAGAAAAATCTTTAGCAAAGTAGAAAATATCAGTGAAAACTCCTTTTCCCTTTTTCTTTGCGTTAAAAAAAATAATATGAATGAGATAATAAATACTGATTCAGCAGCCAAACCTTTAGGTGCGTATCCTCATGCCAGACGTGTAGGAAATCTTCTATTCCTTTCAGGTATTGGCAGCAGAAGTGCAAAAGACAATTCCATACCCGGATTGGAGCAGGATGCGGATGGTAATGTTATTAAGTATGATATTGAAGCCGAAACCCTGCAGGTTTTTGCCAATGTAAAAGCCGTGCTGGAAGCCAGCGGAAGCAGTTGGGATAAGATCGTGGATGTTACCGTTTTCTTAACCAATATGAAAAAAGATTTTCCGGTTTACAATAAGATTTATGGTGAGCATTTTAAGGATGTGCAAGCGTGCAGAACAACAGTTGAAGTAAAAAGTTTACCAACACCCATAGCCATTGAATTAAAAGTGATTGCTACCATTGATTAAAAACAACAAGAATGACATTTGAGAATAGTTTAGATTTTGCCAAACAATTAGATGCTGCTGATCCATTAAAAGATTTTCGTTCTAAATTTTATATCCCCATCATCAACGGCAATGAATGCATTTACTTCACCGGCAATTCACTGGGTCTGCAACCCAAAACCACACAAGAATATGTACTGAATGAACTGGAAGACTGGGCCAGCTTTGGTGTGGAAGGACATTTTCATGCCCGTCAGCCTTGGTTAAGTTATCATGAAATGTTTCCGCAACTGCTTACCAAAATTATTGGTGCATTGCCGGATGAAATTGTAGTAATGAATCAACTTACCGTAAACCTGCATTTGCTAATGGCGAGTTTTTATCAGCCGACAAAAGAAAAGTTTAAAATAATCTGCGAAGCAAAAGCATTTCCTTCTGATCAATATGCATTGGAAACACAGGCAAGGTTTCATGGACTGAATCCTGATAAAGTAATTATTGAAGTGGCACCAAGAGATGGTGAGCATACGATCAGAACAGAAGATATCCTTGCCACCATAAAACAACATGGCAGCCAAACTGCATTGGTAATTTTTGGAGGTGTAAATTATTACAGCGGCCAGGTTTTCGACATGAAAACAATAACCGAGGCTGCCCATGCTGCCGGTTCTTACTGCGGTTTTGACCTGGCTCATGCTGCAGGCAATATAGAACTGCACTTGCACGACTGGGATGTTGACTTTTCATGCTGGTGCAGTTATAAATACTTGAACAGCGGTCCGGGCGGTGTTGCCGGAGCATTCATTAATAAGAAACATACCGGTAATAATGCCCTGCCAAGGCTGGCTGGTTGGTGGGGGCATGATAAAGCCACCCGTTTTCAAATGGAGAAAGGTTTTAAACCCATTGCTACAGCGGAAGGATGGCAATTGAGCAATGCACCGGTATTAAGTATGGCTGCTCACAAGGCTTCGCTGGATATTTTTGAAGAAGCTGGAATTGAAAATTTAATTACGAAAGGACAACAATTGAGTGATTACCTGTTTTTTGTAATTGAAGAGATCAATGCGGCATCTTCAGAAAAAAAAATAGAGATCATAACGCCTAAAGAAAGTAAAGGTTGCCAGGTTTCTATGCTGATGCTGCAAAAGGGTAAAGAAGTTTTTGACGCATTAAAACAAAATGGCGTATTGGCCGACTGGCGTGAGCCAAATGTGATTCGTATTGCACCGGTTCCTTTATATAATTCATTTGAAGATGTTTGGAAGTTTGGAGAAATTGTAAAACTGATCTTAAATAAAGATTAATGGAAAAGAAAAATACGGTGATCATCGGTGCTGGATTGGTTGGTTCATTGCTTTCTATTTATTTATCCAAACGTGGTTACAAAGTAAAGATCTATGAACGTCGCAGCGACATGCGCAGGCAAGATATGATTGCAGGACGCTCCATAAATCTTGCGCTAAGCGATCGCGGCATCAGGGCGTTGGAAGAAGTTGGTTTGATGGATGAGATCAGGAAAATATGCATTCCCATGCATGGCCGTTTTATGCACAATGCAGATGGGAGCACGGCTTATCAACCTTATGGAAAAGAAGGACAGTACATTAATTCCGTTTCTAGAGGTGAATTGAATTGTAAGTTGATGGACCTGGCAGAAGAAAAAGGAGTTGAGATCATCTTCAATCAAAAATGCGAAAACATTGACTGGAATAAAAATAAGATCCATCTTGAAAACATCGCTAACCATGAACAATTAACCATTAACTACGAACTTTGCTTTGGCAGTGATGGCGCTTTTTCAGCCGCAAGGCTTACGCATCAATTGCAGCATGACCGGTTTCAATATAACCAATACTACATTGACTTTGGTTACAAAGAATTGACCATTCCCGGTGGCGAAAACAGAAGTTTTCTCTTAGAGAAAAATGCTTTGCATATTTGGCCAAGAGGCAATTATATGATGATTGCTTTGCCCAATTTGGATGGAAGTTTTACCTGTACACTTTTCTTTCCTTTTGAAGGCGAAGTCTCCTTTGCAACACTTGACACAAGTGAAAAAGTAAGAAAATTTTTTGAAAAGACTTTTACCGATGCTGCTCCATTAATGCCGACACTTGAAGAAGATTTCTTAAAAAATCCCACATCTTCATTAGTTACAGTAAAATGTTTCCCCTGGATACGGGAAGATAAATTTGCATTGATCGGCGATGCCGCACATGCTATCGTTCCCTTTTTTGGACAAGGTATGAACTGTGGCTTTGAAGATTGTGCCATATTAAACAGCTTGATTGACAAATACAGCGATAACTGGACGGAAATTCTAAAAGCATATCAATCTTTGAGAAAACCCGATGGAGATGCCATTGCCGACCTGGCACTAAATAATTTTATTGAAATGCGGGATAAAGTAGCTGATCCTAAATTCTTATTGCAGAAAAAAATTGAATCCGCCTTCAGCAAAAAATATCCTGACAAATGGATACCATTATATAGCCAGGTAACATTCTGTCCGCAGATAAGATACAGCGAGGCATTGGTTAACGGGCAAAAGCAGGAAGGCATTATGCAACAAGTAATGGCAATACGTGATATTGAAAAAAAATGGCAGGATGAAGAAATTGAAAAAATGATTTTAAAAATGTTACACTAATTAGAACGGATTACACAAATTACACGAATTATATAATTAGTGTAATTCGTAAAGATCCGTGTATTAAAAAAATAGTTATGTACAGATTCGACCACTACACAGAAAAAGACCAGCAAAAGGTTATTGATTTTATGAAAGTGAATGCCTTTGCGCTCATCACAGCCATGGGAAATAATTACCCGGTTGCAACTCAAATTCCGTTAGCGGTGACATTAATAGATGACAAAATTTTTCTGGAGGGTCACCTGATGCGAAAAACTGATCATCACCTCGCTTTTGAAAAGAACAACAATGTGCTCGTTCTTTTTACCGGTCCACATTGCTATGTAAGTGCCAGTTGGTACACAGAGCGTGGTATTGGCTCCACATGGAATTATATGACGGTACATGCAAAAGGAAAGATATCTTTTAAAAATGAGCAAGGCACCCGGGATGCAGTTAAAATGGTTAGTGATAAATATGAAGGAACGGCATCGGCAGATTCTTTTGACAATTTGCCAAAAGAATATATTGACCATATGGTAAAAGCCATTGTTGGTTTTTCCATTGAGGTAGAAGCGCTCGATAATGTTTTTAAGTTAAGCCAGAACAGGGATGAAGCATCTCAAAAAAATATTATTGAGGAGTTAAGAAAAAGAGGTGATGCAAATTCTGCTGCCATTGCCAACGAAATGGAAAAGAGGTTATAACCTCATCCCCGGCCCTTCTCCATTTGGAGAAGGGTGAATAGTAGATCATAGCGAAGAACATCTAAACAAAAAATAAAGTTTTGCGACTAACTTTACCGCATGACACGTAAACAACTCATTCAACAGATACAATTAAAAAGATCTTACCTCTGTGTTGGCCTTGATAC
>JANOUJ010000360.1:0-2914 GCA_031416815.1 Chitinophagaceae bacterium | reverse complement strand
GCATTGCGATCCTGCTGTGGTCAGTTGCCACCCTCCGCACAAAAAAGCTACCTGCCGTGCTGGGTTGGTCGGGTGTTGTAATAGTTGCAGCCGTGGTTGTGATAGCCGTCTCGGGCTTCACGCTCGTATCCCTGACTGGTTTTCGTATCTTCCTGGGTGCACTGGTAATCTGGCTGCTTGCAGCAGCGATCAGTTTGCGACGATTAGAACCTAAATTGTAAAACATGATTATATCCGTCATCCCTAAGCTGCCTTTCCTCGATAAAGAAAAGACGCTGGCATACTATGTAAACAAGCTGGGCTTTATACTGCAGTCGGACTATGGTGATTACCTCATTTTGAAAATGGACAGTGCGGAATTACATTTCTTCTCATTTCCTGACCTTTTACCCGAACGGTCTGATTGTATGGTTTACGTTCGGGTGGATGATATTGATGAACGCTACCGCACCCTGCAGGATCGCGGAGTTACTATCCACCCCAATGGGTTGCTTGCGACCAAACCGTGGGGACAGAAAGAATTTGCATTGCTTGATCCCAACAACACCCTTTTGACCTTTGGGCAGGCGGTGTAAAAATGAAGTCGCTATGAAAGTTGAGAAACTGGTTCCAAATGTAT
Organism: Chitinophagaceae bacterium; assembly: GCA_031416815.1. Lineage (GTDB taxonomy): Bacteria > Bacteroidota > Bacteroidia > Chitinophagales > Chitinophagaceae > Ferruginibacter. Next base: position 2,295 of record JANOUJ010000360.1, on the reverse strand, counting down.
TTTATCCTGATAGCGTAGATGCGGTCAGCCTTTTTGCTCATTCCTGAGGTTTACCATCCGGCATGACGAAGCGAAAGCTTTTTCCACCAGAAAGGTTTCTCTTAACCAAACTACCATGATACTAAGCCACCATGGTATTTACACAGATGAGGAGCAAGTAAAAACAATCTTAGATTTTCTCTACTTAATCGCGAAAACGACTGGTAAATCAGAGATGCAGGTTAAAGTACCGCTACCGGAAGGAGATGTCGAACACGAAAAGCGTTGATTTTATCGGTTTTTGATAAACTGCGTCGGCAAATGGCGAGATTAGGTAAAATTGTCGAACCGCTTTTCATCCTTGAAATCGCGTACTCAACTAATTCATTTTAAATGAATTATCATCTATAAAAAAGGAGACGACCAAAACTGGTCGTCTCCTCAAGTGGAGTCGAGGGGAGTCGAACCCCTGTCCAAACATCGTAACCATTGGCTTTCTACATGCTTATTTCATGATTATTTGTCGGCACCAGGCAGGACAAGAACAAACCAACCTGGCGCTTAGCTGAATGGTCTTAGGCAACGGTCACAGCCTTCCGTTGCAGCATCCTCTTTTGTTTTAAGTCGGCGGCAGCAAGAGGTAACAGGCGAACCTTAGCCGCGGCCCTAATGGTTACTTAATCACTGATTAAGCAGCCATGGCATACTGAGTATTGCCATTTGAAGTTTGAGCATTCAGATTAAAGTGCTAATTACACAACGCACTGCATGCTTACACCAACCGTAACATATGCTGTCAAAACCAATACGACCCCGGAAGAACAGTTTGGGGTTTGGGGTTTGGAGTTTGGGGTTATTGAGATTAGCCCCTCCAAAAACAAACCTTTGCTGCTATATACGATCTTTAAATTTTTGTCCTTTTATAGGCACATTGTTCAGATAATGAATAAGTGCGGCTATTTTTCTAACCAGAACTTCCACCTGATCTGATAATACAATGTGCTTAGTTTGATCTATTAAACCACTATCAAAACACCTGAACAATTGTGATCTTGATTCTTCTGCTGAGCCTTTTGCGATTGTAAGATAGTTGACAAATTCATTCTTGCTACCGCGCCCAAACCCTTCGGCAATATTATCCATCACAGAACCAGAAGCATTCTTCATTTGTTGCTTCAACCCAAACTCATATTTGAAAGAATCTGTTTGAAGCAATTGGTTTATCTCTTTTGCAAAAATTCTTGCCAGTTGCCATATTTCGAGCTCCTCAAGTTTTGTAATAGTAGCCATTTATTGTTTTTCTCTGCAAACCTATCTTACAAAAAAAAACTAAAAAAGCGTATTAATACCTAACAACCCCTAACCAACAACAACCCCAAACTCCAAACCCCAAACTCCAAACGCTTATTTGAATAAGCGCCAAAAATCAAGCCCCAACGCATACGCCATCAATCCTAATAAAAATATCATACCTGCCATCTGTGCGTACTCCATGAATTTATCGCCGGGTTTGCGGCCGGTGACCATTTCATACAGGGTAAATAAGGCATGTCCGCCATCTAATGCCGGTATCGGCAAAATATTCATAAAAGCAAGTATGATTGAAAAAATACCGGTTAATGTCCAGAATTTTTCCCAATCCCAAACACCGGGGAAAGTGTTCCCAATGCTGATCACGCTGCCCAATGAATCACTGGCAGCCACTTTACCGGTGAACAATTGTTTCAATCCCGTTATGTACCTGTTCAATGTTTCCCAGCAGCGGTTGAAACCGATTGGTATAGATTCAAGGAAAGTATGCTTTTCAACAACTGTTCCGAACAATTCAAGCGGGCTTACAGCAAAAAAACCGATAGCGCCTTTGCTATTCTCCAAAACCCTTACGGTTACCGTATCTGCCCCTCTCATTACTTTGATGCTTACAATTGAATCATTGTACCCTTTTTTCAATTTATCAAACTCGTGGTAGTACTCAAAAGGTATATCATTAAATGCGATCAGCCTGTCACCTTTCTGTAACCGGTCTTTTGTAAAATTGGCTGTTTTGGCAACGGAATCCACAATGGCGGGGTATCGCGGATATATCAATCCGCCCAGTTTTTTATTCTTGATAATCTTTTTACTAAAATCATCAGGTATGGTCAGGTCTATTGTCTGTCCATCCCGCATTACCTGTAATTTTTTTGCTTCACTCAATACGATCTCTGATTCCAATGTGCCAAAGTTCTCTATCGTCCTGCCATCTATGCCCACAATATTATCTCCATCCCGGATACCTATACTCCTGGCAAGAGAATCGGCATACACACCATACTT
>JANOUJ010000359.1:0-6111 GCA_031416815.1 Chitinophagaceae bacterium | reverse complement strand
ACGACGGCCAACCGGACCGGCCGCTTCGACCTGTCCTACGCGATGATGCGCAGCGTCGGCGCCTTCGCGCGCAATGGCGACCCCAACGACGTGGTGCTGGGCGAGCAATATTGCAGTTGCTTCTTATGATGGCTATAATATGGCCAATTTGTGGAGACGCAGAAAAAAGGATCCGGAATTATTGTCTTCTATTGCCTACCAAATTAGATTCAGCAATACAAAACTAATTGACGACCTGGTAAGCAGGCTTGATGATGAAGCAACCAATAATTTTAGTATTATCAAAACATCTCACAGCAAAATAATTGAATATAGAAAGCAACTTAAAATTATGGCTGTGAAAGCAGCCAAAGAAAAAGCAATCTATTTATCAGAATCTGTAAATGAGCAGTTGGGACAGGCAATCACAATTGCAGAGCCGGAAGAATATATAAATTCAGATGTACTGGCCGGAAGATACAAATCAAATGTAGGCCTGTATGAGAAGGTTACCGTAAAAGGTGCAATGGATCCTTATGGTGTAAATGATTATGGCATAGATTATAGAAAAATAAAACTACGCTTTGAAGTAAAGGTTTTGTATGCTTTGAAGTAACAGGAATGCTAATGCCCTAATAAAAAAGAGATAAGATGTCGCCTCTTGTTGATACTTACATAGATAACCTTTCTGACACACAAAAAGCAATTTCCGAAAATGTGAGGCGCTTATTATTCAGCCTTGTTCCGGAAATTCAGGAAAAGTTAAGCTTTAAAATTCCTTTCTATCATTATTTTGGAATGTTCTGCTACATTAATGCCATACCAAATGGTATTGATTTGGGGTTATGCCGCGGCAAAGACCTTACCGGTGAATTCCCTTCCCTGGAACTTAAAGGAAGGGCCATTGTAGCTACTGTTTCACTCCATTCATTAAAAGATATAAAGCAGAAAGAAGTTCGGGAGATTATTATCGCCGCAGCTTTGTGGAATGGAGAAGCGAAAAAGAATAAGATACCGATGGTAAAAAAACGAAAGCTGTAGTAACTTCGACAGTTTGTGAAATTTGGTTTCATTATCTTTACCCTTCAAATTTTGTATGTGAAAACTCTTATTTTATTTCTCTTTTCTACCGGTTTTATTTTCTCTGCCCAAGGCCAAACCCTTGCACAAATAAAAAAAATACTTGACACTACGCAAAATCCCATTGGTTTTGTAAAATATGTACTTAAGAAAAAATATTTTATTGACACAGTAACCGTGGTAAGCACAAAGCAATTTATGGGCAAGGCCGATAGCCTGGCCTACCATGGCAAAACAGGAAAAACATACGGCCCGTTTAAAAAAGAAAATATACTTGTAAAAATATTGGTGAAGGCTCCCAATACTTTTTACCATATCAAACACATACTGATCGACACAGCCGTTTTTGACAAGAGTTTTGCCCAATCGTTGGCAGACAACATCATGTGGAAAATAAAAAATGCAACCAGCACATTTGCGGCACAGGCAAGTATCTTCAGCGCCGATTATGAATCATCAGCAAAAGGTGGCGACCTGGGTTGGTTTGTACAAGGCGTTATGTTGCCACAGCTTGATAAAGAAATGGTAAAGCACAAAAAAGGCGATCTCTTCACAGTGTGGTCAACCTCCGGCCTGCATATAGTTACTGTTGCAGATGATCCCAAAGAAGATACCGGCTACGCTTTATTATTGCGGGTTATTTTATAATAAAAAAAATGCAAAAATTAAACCGGTCGTTTTTAGTTTGTACATTTATTGGTACAAAGCTATTTTATGCAGGATCAGCTCAACGAATTTACAAATGAAACCTGTTGCCCTAAATGCGGCAGTAAAACATTATCTAAAGTAAACTTTACCTGGTGGGGCGGTGTGCTGGGACCCAAATTATTTCACCATACCCAATGCGAAAGCTGTAATTACAGATTTAATATAAAAACAGGAAAGTCAAATAACACGGCAATTACAATTTACACAATCGCTCTTTTCGTTTTAGCTTTTGCAATATTCTATTACATGAGAACAATGTAATGGAATTACAAAAAATATTCAACGGCCAGTTCATATCCCTTCAATCCCAAACCGCTGATAATACCTTTGGCCTTTCCGGAAACATGAGATAATTTCCTGAAATCTTCTCTTCCAAAAATATTTGAGATATGTACTTCAATAACCGGTGTGGTAATAGCCGCAACGGCATCGCCAATGGCAACGGATGTATGCGTATAACCTCCGGGATTCAGGATAATTCCGTCATAACTAAATCCTACCCGTTGAATTTCGTTGATCAGCTCTCCTTCTACATTACTTTGCAAATAGGTGATCTCTATATTGGCATATTTATCCTTCAACGTTTGCAGATAATCATCAAAAGATTCTGCTCCGTAAATATCCACTTCACGTTTACCAAGGAGGTTTAAGTTAGGACCGTTAATGATTGCGATTTTCATGCCCCAAATCCGCCGCGGCGGAGCTTTTAAAGTTTATAAAATAATTAGAGTCTGCAAAATAGGAAAGAGTTTTGATTAATGAACTCCAAAGTTCCCCCTTCAGGGGGCGGAGGGGGCGTTAACCAAATTTATAAACTCATCAAACAAATACCTGCTGTCGTGTGGGCCAGGAGTGGCTTCGGGATGATACTGAACCGAAAAGGCTTTTTTATCTTTTATGCGGATGCCTTCAATACTGTCGTCGTTTAAATTAACGTGGGTAATTTCTACATTGGCATTTGCCCTTACTGCTTTTGGATCAACGCCAAAACCATGATTCTGCGTGGTAATTTCAGATCTGCCGCTGATGAGATTTTTTACCGGATGATTTAATCCACGGTGGCCGTGGTGCATTTTAAAAGTTGGAATATCGTTGGCCAATGCAAGTAACTGGTGCCCAAGGCAAATACCAAACAAGGGCTTGTTTGCTGTTAATATCTGTTTTACCGTTTTAATGGCATAATCCATAGGAGCCGGGTCGCCGGGGCCGTTGCTAATAAAATATCCATGAGGTTTAAATTGCTCCAGTTCATTAAAACTTGTCTTTGCATTGTGTACTTTTACATAAGCACCTCTCTCTACGAGGCAATTCAATATATTTTTTTTTATACCAAAGTCAAGTACAGCAATTCGCAATTCACTTTTTTCATCACCTAAAAAATAAGGTTCCTGGGTACTCACAGTTGATGCCAGTTCCAGCCCATCCATGGATGGCACTTCCTGCAATAATTTTTTCAGTGCTTCTACATCTGTAATTTCTGAAGAGATGATACAATTCATGGCACCCTGGGTGCGTATGTGTGCAACCAATGCACGGGTATCAATGCCATCAATAGCCACAACACTTTGGGCTTCAAAATACTCTTGTAAAGAGGCATCTGCCATAAAACGGCTGTATTTATCTTCCAGGTTACGGCCAATTACGGCTTTCACCTTTACACTATCACTCTCCACATCGGCCGCTTTTACACCATAATTACCAATGTGTACATTGTTCATAATGAGTACCTGGCCGTAGTAACTTGGATCTGTAAATACCTCCTGGTAACCGGTCATCCCTGTATTGAAACAAATTTCACCGGTTGCGGTTCCGGTTTTGCCAAAAGCGGTACCATTAAAAATAGTTCCGTCTTGTAAAATTAAAATTGCAGGAGGTGTTTTTGGATCAGGCATGTATTATAAAGGTTTTGCAAAGAAACACATTCAAATGCGTATTGAACAAATAAAATTTTTCACATTGTTAATTAGTCTAAACTAGCATATAAAAAAAAAGCTCCGATAAAATATCGGAGCCTTATATAGACTGTTAGTTTCAAATATAGTGAGCGAAGTCGAACTATGCTTTTTCTTCAGTTGCTGTATCGGTAGTGAGCGGAGTCGAACTATCTTCAGCAGCAGCTTCAGGTGTTGCTTCTGTATCAGCAGCTTTCTTTTTTGCACCACCGGCACGGCGTGTTTTCTTAGCTGGTTCAGCAGCACTAGTAACACCTTTACCGTAGATCTCATTAAAGTCAACCAGCTCGATCATGGCAATTTCCGCATTATCACCGGTTCTTGCACCTAACTTAATAATACGGGTGTAACCGCCTGGGCGTGCAGCTATCTTAGGGGCAACTACCGTAAATAATTCTTTAACTGCAGCTTTATCATTCAGGTAGCTGAACACAATACGGTGATTGTGCATGATAGCTTCTTTACTTGCTGTATTTTTTGTTTTCGTAAGCAATGGCTCGATGTAAACACGTAAAGCTTTTGCTTTAGCCAATGTTGTTGTAATCCTTTTGTAAGTGATCAGTTGGCAACCTAAGTTCATTAACAGAGCCCTTCTGTGAGAAGCCGTTCTGCTTAAATTATTTCCTTTGTTTCCGTGACGCATGACATTTTATTTTATTTCTCGTCCGCTTAAATCCTGAGCGAAGTCGAAGGGTTAATTCGGTTATACCGTGTCAGGAATTATAACCTACTTGTTTATGAAAAAGCTGTTAGGTGTTAGCTGTTAGCAGAAATTGCCAAGAGCTGAAGGCTAATAGCTCAATTTATTTTATTCGTCGTCCAACTTAAGTTTGCTCAAGTCCATTCCAAAACTCAATCCTCTTTCATGTAAAACCTGTTCAATTTCACTTAAAGATTTTTGGCCAAAATTTCTGAATTTCATCAGGTCTTCCTGCTCGTATTGTACCAGTTCGCTCAATGAATTGATCTTAGCTGCTTTCAGGCAGTTAAAGGCACGTACAGAAAGATCCAGATCTTCCAATGGTGTCTTCAACACTTTACGTAATTGTAAAGTTTGTTCGTCAACCAGATCTTCTTTCTTATCTTCTTTAGTATCAAAAGTAATGTTCTCGTCAGTGATGATCATCAGGTGCTGTATCAAAATACGGCTTGCCTGCTTCACTGCATCTTCCGGGTGAATGGTACCATCGGTGATTACTTCCATGATCAGTTTTTCAAAATCGGTACGTTGCTCCACACGGGTATTTTCAATAGCGTATTTTACGTTCTTGATGGGAGTGTAAATAGCATCAACGGGAATATATCCAAAATGAGAATTTTTTTCTTTGTTCTCTTCTGCAGGAACATAACCACGGCCTTTACCGATAGTGATCTCAATATCCAGCTTGGCGCTGCTATCCATAGTGCAGATCAGCAATTCAGGATTCATTACTTCAAAAGTAGGAGAAGCTTCACCGATCATACCGGCATTGAATTCAGTTTTGTTCTTGATAGAAAGTGTTATTTTTTCCACACTCACCTCATGCTCAACTTTCTTCTTGATACGAACCTGTTTCAGGTTTAAGATTATTTCTGTTACGTCTTCCGTAATGCCTTTCAGCGTTGCAAACTCATGGTCAGCACCGGCAATATTAATACCGATGATGGCATATCCCTCTAAAGAGTTCAGCAACACCCTGCGAAGAGAATTACCGATAGTTACACCATAACCTGGTTCAAGCGGACGGAATTCGAAGATGGCTTCAAACTCGGTTGCTTTTTGAAGAACGATTTTATCTGGTTTAACAAAATTTAAAATTCCCATTTGTATTTTGTTGTTTTGCCCCTATCCCTAAAGGGGGACAAGGATGTTTTGTAATTAATTATTCAAAGACTCCGCCAGTTCCCCCTTTAGGGGGCGGAGGGGGCTTTTTTACTTAGAGTACAATTCCACGATCAGTTGCTCCTTGATATTCTCAGGAACACTTTCTCTTTCAGGATAAGTAATAAAAGTACCCTGCGATGCAGTTTCATTCCACTCCAGCCAGTTAAACTTGGCATTTTTGCCACGTAAATTACCAGTGATAGAGGCATTTGCAGCACTTTTATTCTTTAATCCAATAACATCTCCTGCTACACAACTATAAGAAGGTATATTAAGAACCTCACCATTAACGGTGATGTGCTTATGAGATACCAACTGGCGTGCAGACTGGCGGCTTGGTGCAATACCTAAACGAAATACGGTATTATCCAAACGGGCTTCTAATAATTTAATAAGATTTTCACCGGTAACACCTTTACGGCGAGCAGCTTCATCAAATGTTTTGCGGAATTGCTTTTCAAGCAAACCATACGTGTACTTTGCTTTTTGTTTTTCTCTTAATTGCAAAGCATATTCACCTAAAGTTTT
>JANOUJ010000358.1:0-3900 GCA_031416815.1 Chitinophagaceae bacterium | reverse complement strand
ATACTTTTAGGTCGCAACCAAAACATAGGAATTGTTAGTAACATAGGTGTAAAAGCCAAAATTAAAAAAATGAAAAACAAAGGAGGTAATATGGCATTTCTAAATGCCGTCCAATCAGTTGCACCAACGGTTGTGTATAGCTGAAAAGCTACAGTAGAATCATAGTTTGTGTTGAAAAAGGTCAACGTAATAAACAATATAAAAATCCATCTGCTTACAAATTTTATATGGCTTAAATAACGGTTCAATAACCAAAAACTAATTAGTATTTGTAAAAAGCTGGGGATAATTTGAAAATACCGGCTAATGAGCATTAATTTTTGAAATACTGTTTCATTATAACTTGAAATCCACAATGACAATTGCAATGGCATGATAAAAAACAGTGTTGCAATTGTAGATATAGAAGCTAAAACTATCGACATCCAAATTGCACTTCGAGGAAAAGAAGTTGGTCGAAACCAAAGTAATAAAACGGATGTGAACAGCAAAGCAACTGAGGAATAAGTCATTAGAATTCTGGTACCAGTATTGAAAACTGCTAAATATGTGTCATAATGTTCATGAATTTTAGGAAGGGACGGATAAATAAAATAATAGTTGGCAACTATGGTTGAAAAAAAATAAAATATAACCAGAAAATAAGCGGTTATAACAGCAATCGTTTTTAAAGTAAGCGGATTTTGAGCTCTCATATTTTGCTGATTTTGATTTTATTTTATTTTGGGGTTATCATTTTGTAAAATGGCTGCTACCGAACAGAGCTTGGCGTTGTTGGGATATTTGAAAAACGTCAGCCAATGATTGGTAGAAACGTTTAAATAATAATAACACAATCGAAACAATTGCAAGATGCAGCTTGTAACCAAAAACTATTCCTTATTTATGCAAAGATTATTAAAGCGCACAGGTTATAGTAGTAAAAAAGCGACAACTTTAATAAATGATAGCATTTTCAAAATCGAAACCGGTAGGTACTAAGTTTGTAAACTGCTTAAAATCACGCAGCAGGTGCATTTGGTCGTAATAGCCAGCCATATAAGTAACATCAATCCAGTTTAGCTTTGGTGTTTTCTTTTTTATTTTCATTGCTTCGTTGAACTTTGAAATTCTCTGGTATAATTTGGGGTTTACACCAGTTCGCTCAAAAAACTTCCTTTCAAATTGCCTGTTACTAAGGCAAGCATCATAGGCTAATTTATCTAATGAATACTGGTATAAACCTTTTTGATTTATCACAATATCAATAGGGTGTAGATAAGTTTTAATAGTTTTTGCTTTGTCTATCAAATATTTGTCTGCAAATCCTGCCATTTCCTTAAAATTTGTGGCATTGGTAATTTGCTCTCTCAGTCTTTTAACGGAATTGCCCAACACAGATATTGTTTCTGTATGCCCGTTTGTAAATAATGACATGGGAACCCCAAACAATTTAAAAAAACCACCTGTTTTAAAAATAATTTTGAACATGATGTAGTCGTTTGGCGTTAGCATATCTAACCTCGTGGTAGATTGACGGATGATAAAAGTATCAGTTGTTTTTACGAATTTTCCTTCCACCATAGCTGATGGCAAATTGCGGGGAAAAAAGCATATTCCCTCTTCCGGTGTGGGGGTGTTTGATAAGGGTACAGCGCAAGCTTTTTGCCAATATACATACCAGTATTCCTTTACAAATTCTCCCAAAGAAGGGTGAGGTTTTCTTTTGATTAAATCAGGCATATTTCATAAACTGGTAAATAATTGCGAGGTGTCGTAAAATCAGAGCCAACGTCAAGGGCAGTTCGGGCAAGCCCATCCGTCAAGCCGGGTAACTGCCGCTGAATAAATGTGACCCGTCCTGAAAAAAGTTGACACAGTTAGTAATTAAATCCTGTATCCGGTTGTCAAATATAGTTCATCCTGAATAAGGTTGACAGTGGGGTGATTGTGGTGCGTTGGCACAAAAAAATTGTAGCCCCATAGCTAAAGATTTATTTGTGTGCGCTGGGCTTTTAGGGTTCAGTCATTTGCACCTCCTTTTTTGGTTTGTAATAATTTTTCCAACGTTTTATTTGAGGACCTTTCTGTGAATGCACTATATGAGGTATTTGATAATTGATACTACTGTGTACCCTTCTGTAATTATAAATGGTAATACACCTGGTTATATGGATAGCTGCATCCTTCATCGTTTGATAAGATTCAGCTATCAATTCTGTTTTTAAAATACCATTCACTCTTTCTGCCATAGCATTTTCATAAGGATCCCCATTTTGTGTCATACTGATTAGTGCGTGACTTTGGTTTAATAATCTAACATATTCATTGCTACAATATTGCAATCCCCGGTCACTGTGGTGTATTACCACAGCATCAAGTGGCTTTTGATCAATTGCTTTTTGTAATGCAACAACCGCACTCTCAGCTCTCATGTTATCACTTATATGAAAACCAACAATTTTTCGGCTATAGGCATCCGTTATAAGGTACAGGTATGCAAAACGTTCTTGTGCTACTGGTATATAAGTTATATCTGCCACCCAAAGTTCATGGGCATTTAAAGGCGTAAAATCCTTTACCAGATTGGGGTAACGGTAAAAGAAGTGTTTGCTGTTAGTGGTGTGCACACTTCGTTTTTTGTTACGCACCAGCAGTTTATTTTTAGCCAAAAGATCAAAAAAAGCATCTCTGCCTATTGAAATATTTCTCTGTTTTAAAAACGGGTTAAGCATGTATAAAAGTTTACGACCCCCACAGCGGGGCTGTTGTTTACGGATATGCAATACCTGTTCAAGAATGAGCTTTGTGGCACTGATGGTTTTAAACTGGTGTTGCTGTTGTTTGTAAAAAGCCTGTCTTGAATAACCAAACAACCGGCAAAGCGATTGGAGGCAAATATGATCGCTGCCTTGTTTTATTTCTCTGATTGTTTGGTGCCATGCTTTTTTCTGATGTCGATATTTAGTTCGCGTTCAGCAATATTTATCATCGTGTCCAATGCATGAGATTTTTGTTTTTCCCATTCCAGTTGTTTTTCAAGCAGGGCAACTTTCTTTTCCAGATCGGTTTGATCTTGTTGAATAAGTTGCTTAGATTTTTTACCCAAAGTTTTTTGTTGAAGGTCGTAAGAAATCTGTCTATGACTTCTAGGAATGTTATGAACTCCCTGATGAACCAGTACCCATTTATTGATGGTACTGCGGCTAACGCCGTACTTTTTGGCTAATACCCGGTAGGGGATACCATCTATTAAATACTCTTTTACAGCTTGTTGTTGTATATCCATTTTGGTTGATTTGGTGTCAACCTATTTCAGGACAAGACATGCTACTGATGAAGATCACAACGTCCTGCCCGAATAACGCCAAACCCAATGTTAGCGGTTCGTTGTTCTTCTACGCTAATTTCAGTCTGTCAATGGGGAAACCCTATAATTTAACCCTACTGTTGTACCGCTACTAACATCAACTGTAACGCCTGTAATTTTCCCTGCTAAATCCGAGGACAGAAATACGGCAAGGTTTGCAATATCAGCCATTAGTGGAAGTTTTTTTAAGATTGTGTCTGCTTCCATTTGTTTAAGAATTGGTTCCATAACTTCTGGTTGTGTGTCAATAGCATTCTTAAATATTCTTGAATCTGGTGAACCACCCGAACGCATATTAACCACCCGAATTCCATATATGCCTAACTCAATTGCAAGATTTTTAGAAAAATTCTCTACTGCACAACAGGCTGGAGCGAAGCCACCATTATAAGGATAACCAATTCCGCCTGGTGTTGCCGTAAGCGTTAAAATGACGCCCGATTTTTGTTTCATCATTACCTTAGCCGCAGCTTTTGCAGTTAAAAAACGAGTTTGCATTGTCAGAGTTATTGGAGTAATGAAATCTTTTACTGAAATATCAACCAAAGGAA
>JANOUJ010000357.1:0-4085 GCA_031416815.1 Chitinophagaceae bacterium | reverse complement strand
GAAACAGGTACGTTCACAGTTGTAAAGTTTGAATCGGGATTATAAATGTTTGAATTATCACAAGAGAGAACTGTAAAAGTTGCCGTGCAGGTAGTAACTGCAGCCTGGTTATTACAACCACTTTGTGTATATGTAAAAGTTACTGTTTTCGAGCCGCCGGAAGCATTGGGAGCCCCGGTACTGTTGTTTGTTAAAACTCCATTGCATCCTGAGCCGGAAGCAGTTGCTAACCATGCTGCATAAGCGGCATTAATAGTTGATTGGCTCTGGCATGCAGCTTCTGTTTTATCCGCTGCGCAACGAAGATCTACCAAGCCACCGCAGGCTACAGTTCCTCCCTGGTTGTTTCCCCGCTCTATTGAGTTATCGGTATTATGATCAGGTCCGGCACTGATCACGGAGTGACCACCTGTGGCCTGAAATGGTGAATGCGGGTCATATAGTACCACGCATAGCCGTGTAGGAGACACAGGCACATTATTATAAGTCAACGTGAAAGTTCCGCTATCACTATTTACAATAGCCATTGAGTTCCCTAAATAAGGAAACAGCACTCTAGCTGAAGAAGGAGTAACTCCCGAAACGCCGGATGCAATACCGTTGTCGGTATTGTCGCTGCCAGCAAACAAAGATGAAGAAGCACTGCCCTCAATATTAGAAAGGGCTATTTGGCCGAGGAACTCATCCCTCGCCTGTAATCCTGCCGGGAACGCATTTCCGCCACTGGTGTATGTTGCAGGGTTATCAAAAATTGTTGGAGTAATGCCATCTCCATTCAGGTCTACAAATGCGGCAGCGCCAACGTGTTTGTTACTGGCAGTGGAACCCCACACCCAGTTTACTGTAATGGTAAACCTTTGTAAGGCTGCATTATAGCTTGACACTACGGACGTAGGAACAGGAGTATCCGCTTTTGCGATGGAAGGCATCAGCCCACAGCCAAGACAAATTAAAAAGATTCTAAGTCCGTTCCTAAGTAATGCAGGGTAGACATTCTTTTTAATACGTACTAACACAAATTGGCTAATTGAAAAACCTAAAATTGTTAAGATTGTTACCAGGTACTTTCTAAAAGCAACACTGGAGGTTGTAAAAGTTTTTTTCATAATTTTCAATAACATGTTTAATAATTTAGATACCGACAAGCAAAGCTTGCTTGTCAAAGCACAACATGTTCCGATGGGGGGGCGGGTGGAAATTCAGGAATATTGAAAACTTCTGGTGGTCTTTATGATAGGATGTAAAATCCTATAGATGGGATATGTGGTGAATGGTTAAGCAAAACAAAAATATAACAAAATTTATAAAAACCAAATTTTTTTAACATTTTTTTTTTTACATAATTACATTATTTTCGAAATTCTTGTTTTTGCAAACTGCAAAGCTATCTTTAATTGTTCTTCAATTGTCATATAGGTATTATCAATCTCTACAGCATCAGCCGCTTTACGAAGGGGGCTTATTTCCCGGTTAGAATCGATATAATCACGCATTTCAAGATTAGCCCTCACTTCTTCAATAGTTAGGTTAGGGTTCTTTTCAAACATCTCTATATATCTTCTTTCTACACGTACTGCTACATCGGCGGTCATAAAAAATTTAAGGGCTGCATCCGGAAAAACAGTGGTGCCAATATCCCGGCCGTCCATTACAACACCTTTTTGGGTACCCATTTTTTGCTGCTGGGCCACAGCAAAAGTTCTAACCTCCCTGATAGCAGCCACATCACTTACTTTCTCTGCAATCACCAGATCCCTGATCACATACTCCACATTTTCTTCGTTCAGGTAAATTTCAGATTGCTCTGTTTTTTTATTGAATTTAAAAGCCAGCGTTATCTCATTCAATGCATTATTTACCTGATCTGTATCAAGCCAGTTAATATGATTACGCAAAAAATACAACGTAATGGCCCGGTACATGGCACCACTGTCGATATATACATATCCCAATACTTTTGCCAGTTGTTTTGCCAATGTGCTTTTACCGCAGGAAGACCAACCGTCAATAGTGATGATTATTTTTTTCATTGGTGCAAAAATCAATAATCCACCACAATAATAAAAATAAAAAACCGGCTCACTTTGGGCGAGCCGGTTTGCGGTGTATTTAATCGCTTAATTTTTTATCACTTTCTGTACTGCTCCAATTTTCTCTCCTTTATCATCAGCCATGTAAAGCATATATATGCCCGGGGCATAATTACTCATATCCAGGTTGATGGTATTGGCGGCTGCAGTTATCTTTATTTTAAGACTGCCCAATTGTTGCCCAACTGCATTTACAATAACAAGGTTTGCATGTCCCTTGTATGCTGTATGGAAGCTGACCGTAAGATTGCTGATTACAGGGTTTGGATAAACTGACAGATAATCGCTGCTGATGCAACTGGTACGTACCATAAGGATAGCTGAATAACTGAACCTGCCATCCTTATCCAGCAATTTAAGCCTGTAGTACATAATACCCGTTGGTTGCGAAATGGATGTTTGATAAGATTTGCCGGTTGCGCTATTGGCTGATTTAACCTCTGCCACAGCTGTAAAATTCAATCCGTTAACGCTTTGCTCAACCACAAACTTATCAGCATTTATTTCCTGTGAAGTTTTCCATTGCAGTACTGCATCGCATTTATTGGCAATGCCTGTAAACGATGAAAGTGTTATAGGCAAAGGGTTTAACCAGGTTAATGTATAAGTAGCTGGTGACGGGTCTTTTTTCGCTGCCAGATCAACATAAGAATACTGGAACGAAGTGGAAGTAGCACCAACTGTTGCGGCTGTCATTTTTATCTGCAGCAGGTTGGGATTAAAATTAATAATCTGCTGGCCGTTGGTAACCAAAACACCCGCATAATACAGCTCCGAGTTTGCAGGCACCGCATCAATGATAACCCGTTTGCCGGTTAACAAGCAGCCCCCAACACAATCTTCAGGATCAATACCGCTTAATACAGGCGGATTAGCACCTCCATTTAAAGTAATATAATCACCTACATTGGGTTGTGGTATACTGGTTGTATAGCTGTCACTATTTGGTAACTGCTCAATACCAAAATCAAAATTGATGGTATGGGTAAATCCATAATTACGGGTATCAATTACACCAGGCGTGCCACCATCAATAGTACCATTTCTATTTTCACCCGTATTGGTCCATCCCGCAGGCAAAGCGGCTGCCGGGGCAGGCATACCCACTGTACCAAGCGTGGTAGAAAGTATCAACGAATAATTTACACCCGGCGTAATATCAGTGAAGCTGTACGTTCCACCTGCAGTTACCGCAACAGCAGCAACAACATTTCCGGAACCATCAACCACATTTACATACAAAGTATTACCTGCATTGGTCATATTTTCCCCGCCATTAATAACCACGTTGCCATTGGCATCATCCCAAACCCTGCCGGCAATATTTATTCCGGGGCCAACCAATACATGTATGGTTGCATCTGCACATAAAGGTTGAGGAGCAACACCCGTTACATCGCAAATTATATAAGTTAATCTGTCGGGACCCACATAACCTGCGGGTGGTGTATAGGTGTAGGTACCATCTGAATAAAACTGTATAGTACCGCCCATCACCGTAGGCAAAGCACCACCAATAGGTGTACGTGGCCCTCCGGCATTTATAGTTACTCCACTAAAAGAAACCGGATCTCCATTTGGATCGCTGTCGTTACTGATAAATGATGCAGTAACCGGCTTGTTGATGGTAGTATAACCAAAATCATCGCCTGCAATTGGTGGATCGTTTGCGGGACCGTTAGGGTCTTTTAAAACATCGATATGCAGTGTTGCTGTAGATGTTGCACCAAAGGCATCGGTAATTGTATAAGGTACATTAAGAGAGCCCACAAAACCTGCCTCCGGTGTAAATGTGTATGTACCATTGGCATTAATGGTTAAGGTACCCGCATTGGCAACAGGGCCGCCGTATAAGTCAACACCAGATACTGTGCCGGGAGTACCAACTAATCCGCCCACAAAACCTGTAACAGTAAATGTATGGTTTTGCGGATCATGGTCGTTCACAAATAAATTGCCACCGATCGTTGAGCCGTAACTTATATTTTCATCATT
>JANOUJ010000356.1:0-2406 GCA_031416815.1 Chitinophagaceae bacterium | reverse complement strand
GTCGGCTCCCAATATTTTTTGCCGGGGTTTAAAAAAGCCGCCAATAAGGCGAACAAGAAAAGGCTTACCCTTCAACAGATCCCAGTCCCAGGAATTTACAGATGCTGCATAAATTTTTACCAACACTTCATTCTCTTTTGGAATTGGTTTTTCAATTTCCTGTAATTGAAGTACAGCCGGGGAACCATATTTTGTATAAACAACCGCTTTCATGTAACAACGCTAAGATGATAAAAATCAAATCTAATTTGTTTTGATGGAAGTAAAGAACTAAGAAGGTAAAGAATGAATATCATTTCTGCTGCATACATTTTATCCAGCCTCATTGAAAACGGAGCGTAACAATTCAGGACTTGTTTATTTTTGGAACACTACGGACAACCGCGGCAAAAAAAAATAATACATTCTGTCGTATTTTTTTTAAATTTAGAAAAACAAAATAATGGAAAGTAATAATTTTAGCCGTCGTAAGTTTATTAACACGGTTGGCCTGTCTGCTTTTGCTGCAGGTACTTTGGCATTACCTGCTTTTAGTTATGCCCGCACGGATGTTGGGGGTGCCAGAAACATTAATCATATCGGACCTATCGAGGGATATACCCCGCAAATTGGTACCCTTGTTTCCATGCTGGAATGGATAAGTGATTCGGTGGTGCGGGTCACCAAAAAACTGTCAGTAGAACAGTTGGATTATATTCATGATAAAAATTCTAACTCGATCGGTGCGTTGATGATGCATGTGGCTGCCACAGAAATTATTTACCAGGATATTACTTTTAAAAATCTCAGCAACTTTGCACCGGAGAATAAAGAAAAATGGGGCACTGCCATGGACCTGGGCCCGGAGGCACAAACCAAAATAAAAGGAAATAATGTTACCTATTATACAGATGCCATGAATGAAGCAAGGAGTAAAAGCCTGGCAGAATTTAAAAAAAGAGATGATGAATGGTTACTCTCCGGCGAAACAAAAGAATGGAGTATGAATAATTACTGCAAATGGTTTCATGTAACAGAACATTTTGCTAATCACCGCGGGCAAATAACCTGGTACAGCAAACGATTGCCCGGCAGTAGTTCATGATTTATTTATCTAAAGAAAAAAGGGCTGATCATTCTTTTTGTAATTATAGTTTTTAATACATCAGGAACTCTGTTATACTTAAATTCCTTAAAATAGTGCTTAATAATAAATAAAAACTTGAATGGTTGTTATGAGTAACTCCTAACTCATATTTTTTGTTACTAAGATCGCAAACTGTTTTTATGATTAGTTTTTCCAGCCTCGTTGAGGCTGATGCTTCGTTGCAAACGAAACATAACGCTTCAGCATTTTTTATTTTTTGAAAACTACGGACAACGGGAGATTAAGAACTAATTAAACCACACTGCATATCGGCGTCTTCGTAACTCCAACGCCAATTTTTCTTCCATTTTAAGGGCATCTGTTCTTGATGTGATCGGGTCGATATGATTGTACAGGCTGGGACGCAGATACATACCATATTTCCGGACAATGTTTGATGAAATGTTGTGACCCTTTTTACTTTTTGCACCAGTCTTATGCTGTATAAATCTTTCTTTTGGAGTTTTACTTGTCATGCCTACATAAAGACATTCCAATACGCCGTTGAATTGCGGATTCGCATTACGAAACCGGGCATCTTCGGTAAATACCCGTTTGGATAATTCTTTAACATATATCTGGTATTGGACTTTAGGCATATATAGCGAAGTTATGAAGCGGCAGTATTTTGGTCCCCCGCTATCCTTAGTTTGGTGGCAAAACACAGCTCAATAATAAATTAAAAGTCGAATGGTTGTCCATCGTTTGCAACGATGGACTGAAAACATTTCTTTTTACAAAAACACCACATCCAGCAATCCGCATTTCTTTGTCAGCACATAATCTTTTGCACTGCTGTAGAGATAGTCTTTCGGCTTTTCCACGATGCCGGCTTCTACTGCATTGTTATGAATGTAATTGGTCTTTTGAAAAATGAAAGAAGGACTGTATAATTCCATTGGTTGATTATCCTGCCGCCAGAACTGGTAGGTACTGTTGCGGCTGTTCTTTTGTCCTTCTTTGCTGAAGATGTCCAGCATCCATTCTCTTCTGCTTTCCTTTTTATTATCTTCTATGGCTTTAATTAGTTGCTTGCTTGTAAATTTCTTAAAATCCCGCAGCACATCACTCAGGTTACCTTCTTTTGCTGAAATAATAAGGTGAAGATGATTACTCATGATGCACCAGCTATGCAGGTTTAATCCTTTTTCCTTTTGGCAAAACCGGATACTGTCTAGTACTATATCCAGTAATCTTTCCTGGTAAATACATCTACCCATTCTACTACGGCAAATGTTATAAAATGAACAGCCTGCTGGTTACGGATTTTATAGCCACCT
>JANOUJ010000355.1:0-5984 GCA_031416815.1 Chitinophagaceae bacterium | reverse complement strand
TATGCCGAAGCCACAAAAACACTTTCATTGAAAGGGCATCAAACCGATTTTATGACCGGTAAAGACAGCGATATACGGGAAGAAATGGTAATGATTGATGACAACACTTTCAAAATGACCATGTATGGTACCGGTTTTGATGGAAAGGAAATGAAATTTATGGAGGGAACGTTTAAGAAGAAAAAATAAACGTTACAGCTGTAATAAAAAATTCCGGCGATTCCGGACTTTTTTATGAAGATATTTTCTTTTACCGCTTTAGATTTTTCTCATACATCTCGATCCATTTTTCCACGGTTATTTTTGTGCACAGTTCACCCAACAGGTCAAAGGGAATGTTTTCCGGTTTTTTAAAACGCATGCAGCTTTTACCCATATCCAGTTTTCCCAAACCGGTTTTGGCATACGCATCAGTAAACCATTTAAGTAATTTGGGATCTACATAAATACCCATGTGATAAAAGTTTATGCTGTTTTTTTGAGAAGCTATGCCAGCAAAAGGCAAGGGGTCTTTAGGGTTACAATGATAGCCTGCCGGGTAAATAGAATGCGGTACATAATATCCCATATTGCCATAACCCATACCTTCTTTAAATCCTTTTGGTAAATTTTTCTGCATTATTTTACGCAGTTTGCTCATGGCGGCCTGCCGGTCTGCAGGAACTTCAGATAAATACTGGTCAACAGTTGTTGCTTTTGATTGCATGCTAATAAATTTAAAAATTAAGAATTCTAAAAAACTCCGGCCATGGCCCCATTTCTTCTTTATATTGCTTGGCCATCACCCTTGTAATTTGTGCTATGTGCGTAAGATCATGTACTACCCATGTGGCCAATAAATTTCTTAAAGTTACTTCTCCCAAAACCGGGTGCATACCCTTTCTATCCAAATCCTCTTCGGTTAAGTTCAAAGATCGGAACCATGCCATATTTTCTTTACGGATGGCTGCAAATTCGTCCAGCAGCTGTTGTAAAGATTTGCCCTTACTTTCTTCATACTGTGCATAGCGGTCATACCTTTCAAAAAATTTTATATTGCCAAATTCAAGGATCATTTTTGTTCTTACAACCCAATCTGTTTTTTCTCCGTGTACCAGGTGACCGATCACATCATAAGGCGAAAATGTTTCGGGGCCTTCGTTGGGCATTACCCAGTCATCCGGCAACCCGGCAAGTAAAGCCTGCAGAACCGCAGGTGTTTTATCCAGTATTTCGTACGATCTTTCTAAGCTGTATTGCATGTATAATTGAATTATTGCTGTACACTATGTAAACCTATCCTGTTACCTTCTGTATCCATAAACACGCCCATAAAACCATACTCAGGACTAATCTCTGTTTTAGGTACCAGGATACTGCCGCCGGCTTCAACTACTTTGTCCATTATATGTTGAACATCGGGATTGCCATTTAAATAAATTAATGGCCCATCAGTAGCAGATGCTTTGTGAAAGCCGCCGCTGTCAACCAATGCGCCTCCAACCTGGGTCATCATATCATCGAGCGGAAACATCCGCATTTTAATATTGGGCATATCCATGGGTATTAAGGTTATACCAAAAATGGCTTCGTAAAATTTTTGTGCCCGGTCAATGTTGGTGGTTGGTATTTCAAACCAGCTAATTGCGTTCTGCATGTTTTCACTTTTTATGAATTAATATCTTTTCCTTCTTTTAATTTTACAATAAACCCTTCCAGTTGTTTTTTTGCACCCTCATTGGTGGTTTGTGCCAAAGCTCTTTCTGCATGCTTCAATGCATTTTTAAAATCGCCTTTGGCAGAGTAACCACTCATTAGTCCATTATTTACACCAACCACATCACCATATCTTTTTTGCGAAGCCAGTAATACTTCCATGGCTTTATCAGGTCTTTTTTGTGTGATCAATTGCCTGCCGTAAGCTGTATGCTGATTCGCTGTCGCAATTGTTAAAGCTTCAGTCATGGTTGAATCAGCTTCCGGTATCCTGTTTAATTTCTCATAACCTGTCGCCAGGTTTCTCAGCGTGATATAAGTTTTTTGTCCGCCAACTCCGTCTATTGCCCTTTTGCTCCATTGCAAAGCTTCTTCCAGGTTGATGTTTTTGTTAAAGCAATATTGGGCTGCGTTTAAAAGGAGCGCCGGTGTAAAACCCTTGCGGCTTGTTAATTCATTACGCAGTTTTTCCAGTACAATATTATCAACATCCACATCTATTTTAAATGGTACCGATAATTTTTCCCACTGCATGGCAAGCACACAATATTTTTCTTTGTGCTCAATAAATTCGTACTTTAAATACTCCACGCTTTTGTCTAAAGCAACAGGCTTTACATTTACCCTCAGCACATCATACTTTTCTTCATAATAAAAGCTGCCCCATGCTTCTGTTTGGGTGTTAAAGATCAACGTAACATTTTCAGCCCCCATCGCCATATGCAGGGAATAAGTGCCCGCTTTGATCGGCTGACCCTCTACTTTTACATCGTGTTCAAAACTAATGGTGGTGTTGTCGTTGGCCCCGGCCCGCCAGGGCGAAGTATTTTTATTGGTGATAAAACTTTGTGTACTAAATCCATAAGTAACCAGGTTTCCATCGCCCCATATCTTTCCTTCCCGTTTATTTACATCGGGCCTGCTGTATTTAATGGTTATAGAAGTAATGCCCACTTCTTCTGAAATGGTTGCCCTTGGATTATTGGCGCTGGCCGGCAGATCCAGTTGTGCATAAGAACTCGTGGCAATAAAACTTATTGCAATTAACAGCGTAGTTAGTTTCATTTTTTTTGTTTTTAGAAATAATCAATTAATTATCAGAACAGGTATATTTATTTAGTAACGGCCTGCAGCATTTTTTCATATTCGGCATCATTGGCTTCCCACAATTCTACCCGGTTGCCTTCTCCATCCAGTATATGAACAAATTTGCCGTATTCAAAATTTTCAATAGCATCTACTATGGCAACGCCTTCAGTTTTTAAAGCTGCTACCAGCATTTCCAGATTTTCTACCCGGTAGTTGATCATGTACTGTTGCGAAGAATCACCAAAATAATCTGTGTTGCTGCTAAACGGGCTCCAGGCCGTAAAGCCCTTTCTTTCAGGCTCATCCGATTGCCGCCATTCAAAACTGGTACCGTACTTGTCAACTGTCAATCCCAAATGTTTGGCATACCAATCCTTTTGGGCATCTGCGTTTTTACATTTAAAAAACACGCCACCAATGGCCGTTACTCTTTTCATTCTTTTCTTTTCAAAGTAAGAAATAAATCAATAAGCCACTCTTTTTTATGACAAGCGGCGATGCAGCTTTGGCTTTTTTCCATAAACATTTATTTTCTATGTATTGACTATTTTTTAACAAATGAATTGTGTAATCAGATTGCCGGTTTCATCCTATTACAAATTCAACTGTTATGCATTTACTTCATTTATTCAAAGATGCCCGGTACTTTCAAATTATTTTTCAAAGCATTTTTTTAAGCTACGGCATTTTGTTTTTACATTGGCGTAACGAAGCCTGGCTATATGCCACATACTTTACCACAAGCCTTGTTGCGCAGTTTTTGTGTGAGTATTTTTTTGGAAAGAAACATATTCCGTTAGTGCAGCGACTGAAAAACGGAATTCCCTCTGTACTGATATCTTCGTTTGGATTAAGCCTTTTACTAAAAACAAATTATTGGTGGGTGGCGGTTTTTGCTGCTGTAGTATCAATTCTTTCCAAGTATATTTTCCGGATAAATGGTAAGCATATTTTTAATCCTTCGGCACTGGGAATTGTGGTTGCCATTTTTATAACCGGTAATGCCTGGATAAGTCCAGGGCAATGGGGCAGCGGAGCTGTTATGCTGTTTGGAGTTTGTTGTTTGGGGTTTATTGTTACAACCAGGGTGCAAAAGCTGGATGTTTCCCTGGCCTTTCTTGGCACATTTGCCGGCCTTATTTTTTTAAGGCAGATCATTTATTTAGGCTGGCCCATGGATCATTTTGTACAATCAATAAGTACGGGCAGCCTGCTTCTTTTTTCTTTCTTTATGATCACTGATCCTAAAACAATTCCCAATCATAGGGTTGTAAGAATTATATGGTGTATTGCCATTGCTGCTGTTGCTTTCTATTTATCTGCTTTTAAGTTTATGAACGGGGCTCCTATTATTGTGTTGGTGCTGGCACAACCGCTTGTACCAATACTTGATAAACTGTTTACAGCCAAAAAGTTTGAATGGGTGCCATCCAAAGCTTATACACCTGAAGAAAAGAACTTTCTGCAGATCGTTTATTCACGATCAAGCATGTAATTCGTCATCGTTAAAAAAATAAATTATGAAAAAAAGACTTCTAATTATCGGGGCATTTATGGCAATATCCCCCCTTCTGTTTTCTTTCTGCGGCTTTTATGTAAGCAAGGCTGATGGAACGCTGAAAAACAAAACCAGCCAGGTTATACTTGTAAGGGATGGTAAAAAATCTGTCATTACCATGTACAACGATTTTAAAGGAGATACCAAAGATTTTGCGATGGTAGTACCGGTGCCTGTTGTGTTGCGTAAAGATGATATTAAGGTTGTGGACCAATCTATCTTTCAAAAATTGAATGATTACAGTGCCCCCAGGTTGGTTGAGTATTGGGATGAGAATCCATGTAACGGTTATGAAAAGGACGACATGTCCATGCAAAAATCTGCGGCCCCTTCCATGAATGAGGTCGTTGTAACATCAGCGTTTGGTACTAAAAGATCATCTGTAAAAATTGAGGCCAAATATTTAGTAGGCGAATATGATATTTTGATTTTATCTGCCAAAGAAAGCGGCGGGTTAAAAAACTGGTTGAATGAGAACGGTTATAAAATTCCAGAAGGTGCTGAGGAAGTGCTTGACCCCTACATCAAAAGCAATCTTAAATTTTTTGTGGTAAAGGTTAATGAAAAAGAAAAGCAGAAACTGAATACTAATTTTCTCCGCCCCATACAGATCAGTTTTAACTCGCCAAAATTCATGTTGCCCATCCGTCTTGGCATGGCAAATGCCGATGGCGATCAGGACCTGATCGTTTATGCATTTACCCGCAGAGGCAGAATTGAAAGCACCAATTACCGCAATGTGGATATTGTAAGCAACAGAAATATTCCGCTGTTTGTGCAAAAAAACTTTGGTGCATTTTATGGCAACCTGTTTACTACCCAGTGGAATAAGGAAGATAAAAGTGTGGCCTTTTTGGAATACGCCTGGAACGTTACACCAATCAATCCAATGAAGTGCGATCCGTGTGTTGGCAATCCACCAACGGAGCAGGACCTTGTTCAGAGCGGCGTTTGGTGGCTGGGTAATAAGGACTGGAGCGATTACAGTGATGTGGACAATGAAGAAATTGACAACGGCAGTAAGAACGTTCATTTTACCCGGCTGCATTTTCGCTACAACCGCAAATCATTTCCGCAGGACCTCATGTTCCAGGTAACACCCAACACATTGAACTACCAGGCAAGGTATATAATCACTCATCCCGCCACCGGCGATTTTAAATGCGCTGCCGGCAAAAAATATTTGCAGGATCTGAGGAATAGAAGAAAAAAAGAACTGGTGGAATTAACCGCATTGACCGGTAGCAATATTAACAACTGGCAGGACGAAGCCACTGCCAACAATGATGAAGAAACAAATGTGTCGGCTCAATACGCAACTTTATTACCGCAGGTAAAAGAAGAAATAGAAAACAAAGAAAACATGCCGGTTGGTATTTTATTTTTTGGTGCTGCTATGGTTGGTTGCGCAGGTTTAATGAGATGGAAAGGAATAATCTAAATTAGTTGGTATACAGGTTTGGTTTTTAGGTTAGGCCCCCGATTTAAATCGGGGGCATTTTTATTTAATCAAAAAAGCCCCGCAAAATTAATTGCTGGGCCTTTTGTTCGCATTCACCTTTAAAGCTATTTGACACCTCCGCCACCACCGGCTGGCCTTTTTGGCCTCAATGAAGGTTCAATTTCATCTTTCCACTGTTTC
>JANOUJ010000354.1:0-3029 GCA_031416815.1 Chitinophagaceae bacterium | reverse complement strand
CGAAATTGGTAGACGCACCACCTTGAGGTGGTGGCGCTGGAAACGGCGTGCTGGTTCGAATCCAGTCTCGGGCACAAAGGCGAAGTTTTTACTTCGCTTTTTTATTGAATCATTTTTTCCGGTTACAGGCTTTCCTCTTTTAAATATTTCTACATAACCGGATTGTTATTTAACCCCGGTATAAATATCTTTTTTGTTATAAGTGCCCACACAATATTTTTTCATGTGGGTTATATTGTAACCATTTTTATCAAACCTAAAAAAGAAGTTGCATATTCAGTGCATGCAAAACTTTACATGCAACTTCTTTCTTAGTAAGGGATATGCTTACCCTTTCACCACACGAAGCGTTTGTTTTACCGCCCCATCTTTTGCCACTTTAATAAAATATACGCCTGCCCTCATTCCCTTAGCATCAAAGCGTTCTATGTAACTACCCGCAGCCTGTTTTTTATTAACCAATACTTTAAGTTCAATACCTTGTGCATCATAAACAGCTATGTTTACCTGTGCAGGCGTTTTAAGTTGATATTGAATATTGGTTTCCGACATAAATGGATTGGGTGATGTTCTTGCTATAATTTCCGGTACGGCAAATAATGAACCAACGGCTTTGTTTAAATCAGGCTGCCCATAATTCAGTAACGCATTTGGAGTGTTTGCAGCTGGAGAATTACAATCGCAGTTATGTGTTCCTGCCCATGGTGTTTGTACAAAGGGGAAAGAAGTTTTAAATGCAACATCATTTTCGCCTACTCCGGTGTTATAGGTAACTACATTTAAAAGCTGCGGTGTGACCGGGCTTGAACTGGTTCCCGGAATATAGTCATCATACCATAAACCGATAGCCGCCAATACAATACCACTTACAGCCTGCAATTCAATCCTGGTAACATCATCTTCCAGTCTTCTTCCATTTGGGAATCCATCCATATTGGGAATGAACTGAATATTAGTATTGGTATTAAATCTTGGATCAAGTAGCCCTAAAACTGCAGCCTGCAACAATCCATCCGAACTAAAATCCGGTGAATTACGGGGTGTTGCAGGAACTGCCATATTAAGCCTGAGCATATCGCCGCCATTTGGTAAAAAATTACTGATAAAGGGTTTTCCCACTGCCAGCGGATTACCATTTTTACCTGTTGCCAGTTGATAAGGCGCCAGGTTTGGAACCCCGGTATGAAAAATTGGCCAAAGATCAACGGAACGTGGTTTGTTAGGCCCAGGTAACAATAAGCCGCCGAAATTAGCTTCACTTAATGCAGTGCCGTTAAGAGCAGCATTTCCTTTTAATCCAAAAAGTCCGTTTTGGCCATTTCCAAATCCAAATTGCCCTAAAGAATTTTTCTGAATTCTTAATGGAGCAAATGCAGGAACTGCACCGCCGAATTGAGCATCATCCATGTATAAAGCCAGCTCGGGATTGTAAAAATAATTACCGAATGTGCTTATTTTTGAAAGATCCTCATATGGTGTTAACCGGTTCCAAAGATCTTTATCTCTTATAGGAATTACAGCTTCATTCGTTAACGGCATGCCCAACCGGGAAACCTGTACCCAGGGCCCCGAGTGTTCGTAACCATCCTCATCTTTTTTACCATAATCATCATCATTGCCTTCCTTAATATCTTTTAATGTAGTAATTTTTTGTCTGCTTGCAGAAGCCCAAACTCCAATTACAAAATTGGGATCAAGAATATTAGCTGCCTGGTTTACAGATTTACGGTCTTTTTGCAAAGTTTTTACATCAACTTCTAAAGCAATGGTTGAAACATTTAAACATTTTAAACCATCTGCCGGATTTGTTGGCCCCTGGCGGGGTGCATCTCCCAGGTCAAATATTCCACCCAGGTCAACAAAAAACGGATCATCAACAGGGCCGCAAAAAGCTTTTTCACCTGTGGTGGCCGTTTTAATAGCTGCAGTCATTAAAGATTCGTAACTCGGTGCTCCTAAACCAACGCCAGATTTAATTGATCTGTCGCCAATATTTGGTGGAGGCACAATACCATTTTTTAAGATGATGCTGAATTTTTTTCCACCATCCATACTTCTCTCTAAAGTATACGTTGTTTTTAAATTCTCTTTACCCAAACGGATATTGAAAAAAGTGGAGGGATCTTCGTCTTTTCTGTCAAAAGTGAAACGATAAATTATATCATCTCCTTTAGTGGCTATGTTATTATCAATATGAATTTCGTAACGTACATTTTCGCTAAAATGACTGAAATTCGGGCCTCCCTGTGGCAATTGAAACGGGATGTAATTGGCAATAAGAATAATTTTGTTAGGGTCGGAAGGGCTTTTAAATGCATACACATCTGTATTATCGGCCAATGGGTCATCGGCAATCATCGGAGCTTCCCTATGGCTGGATGCCCAGATTGGAAAAGTGTTGACAACCATTGCAAAAAGCATGATTGCCGCGTAAATTTTTTGTTTCATACATTTTAAATTTAGAAGTGATTGTAAATTTTCATGTATTGATTGAAGAAGGCTTAAGTGCTGATTTTTTAGAGGATTAGAATTGGCATGCAGGTGAGATACGTAGTAAATGTTTCACATGGATTTAACTTTTTTAAATAGATTTTGATTTGCTCCCCATTTATTTCTGACCAAATAGAAATATTATTAATTAATTTGTAACCCTTATTAAAAAAACAGAGCGATGGCAAATGAAATTACCTGCCCAAGTTGCGGAAACCAGTTTGAACTGAATGAAAGCCTTAAAAACGAGGTAGAGAAAGAACTGCGTGGCAAGATGATGGACTGGCAAAAGAAAAAAGAGGAAGAATTTGAAAAGCATAAGAACCTTTTGGTTACAGATGCTTTGAAAAAAGCAGGCGAAGAAACAGCTGTTAGGATGAGATCATTGGAAGAAGAAGCAAAAATAAAAACGCAGCAATTGCAGGACCTCCAGAAAAAAGAGTTGGACCTGATGAGAGACAAAAATGCACTGGAAGAAAAACAAAAAAACCTGGAGGTTGAAATAGAAAAAAGATTTCTGGAAAAAAGAAAGGAAATAG
>JANOUJ010000353.1:0-2304 GCA_031416815.1 Chitinophagaceae bacterium | reverse complement strand
CTTTTGGGCGAGACCATTTTAACAATGATTAATTATTATGAATTTGGTAATTTCTTACCGTTTCTTCTGGTGATGATCATTTTGCTTGAACCTTTACCTTTTGTACGGGTAATCTGGCCTTTTGCATATTTACCTATACGGCTACGTGGGTGACCACCAGAAGCTCTACCTTCACCACCACCCATCGGGTGATCTACCGGGTTCATCGCTACCGCTCTTGTACGTGGGCGAATACCTTTCCAACGGTTACGGCCGGCTTTACCCATGCTCTCTAAACTGTGATCGCTGTTGCTTACAACACCTACGGTTGCGTAACATTTAATCAACACTTTTCTTCCCTCGCCGCTTGGCATTTTTAATATTGCGTACTTTTCTTCTTTGTTACTTAACTGGGCCGATGTTCCTGCACTACGTACAAGTATTCCACCTTGACCTGGCTGCATTTCAATGTTGTGAACATTAGTACCCAAAGGCATGTTCTTAAACGCCAATGCGTTTCCTAATTCCGGTGCAACAGCGTCGCCGCTTATTACAGTTTGTCCAACCTGTAAACCTTGTGGAGCAATGATGTAACGCTTTTCTCCATCAGCATAATTTAATAATGCGATGAAAGCTGTACGGTTTGGATCATACTCGATGGTCTTAACAGTAGCAGGAATATCTTTCTTATCTCTTTTGAAGTCGATAATACGATACATGGTTTTGTTTCCGCCACCCATATAGCGCATTGATCTTCTACCCTGAGAGTTACGGCCGGCCGTATTCTTCTGTGCTTCAAGCAAAGATTTTTCCGGAACGTTTGTAGTGATCTCTTCGTAAGCATTACCAATTCTCCATCTGGTTCCTGCTGTTGTTGGTTTGTATTTTCTAAGTGCCATTTTTAGTTATTTTTTCAATTTTTGCGGTAATTGAATACCATTCATTAATTAATATTATACGCCGCTGCCGTACAGGTCAATTGTTTCTCCTTTTGCAACGGTTACTATCGCTTTCTTTTTAGAAGGCTTGCGGCCAACTATAAATCCGGCTTTGGTGTATTTTGATTTTGCTTTTGAAGGCACAACAATGGTGTTCACATTGTCAACCGTTACACCATAAAAGCTTTCAATCGCTTTTTTTATCTCCAGTTTGTTTGCTTTCTTATTAACTACAAAAGAATAGCGGTTCATTTTTTCTGTTTGCTTGTTAGCTTTTTCAGATAAAATCGGCTTTATTAATACATCAGACGCTTTCATGTCTATTAATTTTTTTGTTTCTTAATTATGCTTCTACGCTTTCTTCACTAAAAATTTTTGCAGCGCTTTCGGTTAAAACCAAAACATTTGCATTTAAAATATCGTACGTATTCAAATCACTTAATAAAGTGCCGGTAGCTGTTGGCACATTACGTAAACTTAAATACAGGTTATCATTGTATTCAGGAATAACAAACAAAGTTTTCTTTCCTGAAAGGTTTAAATTCTTTAAAATTCCTGTGAAAGTTGAAGTTTTTGGTGCATCCATATTCACATCTTCCAATACAACGATTGCATTTTCTTTTGCTTTATAAGCCAAAGCGCCCATCTTAGCCAAATCTTTAACCTTACGGTTTAATTTGATATCGTACTTGTGAGGTTTTGGTCCAAAAATAGTACCACCACCTTTGTACAAAGGGTTACGCAGGTTACCTTTACGGGCTCCACCGGTTCCTTTTTGTTTGTGTAATTTTTTAGAAGAACCTTTAACTTCTGCACGGGTCTTAACCTTGTGCGAACCCTGGCGTTGTGCGCCCTGGTATTGCTTTACAGCCAGGTAAATAACGTGGTCATTTGGTTCAATACCAAAGATCTCATCTGGTAACTCAACCGATCTGCCGGTTTGCTTTCCTTCTATATTTAAAACATCTACTTGCATTGTACTTATTTTTATTGGCCAGCGGCCGGTTGTTTATTTTTGAATTAAAACAATTGAACCGTTATGGCCCGGAACCGAACCACTAACTAATATATAATTCTTTTCTGCGAAAATTTTAACGACTTTCAGGCCTTTCATTGTAACCCTGTCCTGACCCATACGGCCACCCATGCGCATACCTTTAAATACACGGCTGGCATCGGATGAGTTACCGATAGAACCCGGGGCTCTTGACCTGTCGTGCTGACCATGCGACTGGCCACCAACACCTTTAAAGCCATGGCGTTTTACAACACCCTGAAAACCTTTACCCTTAGTTGTACCCACAACTTCAACAGCATCGCCTTCGGCAAATATGTCTACAGTTATTGTTTCACCAATATTTTTGTCTATTTCGCTATCGCGGATTTC
>JANOUJ010000352.1:0-9454 GCA_031416815.1 Chitinophagaceae bacterium | reverse complement strand
ATTGATCTGATTGCTGTCGTTCAAATAATTCAACTGGTTAAATGCAGCCCTGTTTTTATACAGCGCTTTGTATATATCAACAAGTGTAAGCCTTGCATTTGCATTATCGGGTATCAATGATAAAGATTTTTCAAAGTAAGGGTAAGCCTGTTTTTTAGAACCTGCCCATACATAAATATTACCGGTTTTAAAATGAATATCGGCCAGCGCTTCTTTTTCAGATAATAACTCCGCTGCCCTTTGAAGATATGCAATGCCATCTTTCCGTGGCATATAAATAGCATCAGCGCTGAGAATCGATTCACGGGTGCCCGGCACCAAATAAGAATGTCTACTTAACCTCATTTCAAATTTGTCAAGTTTTACTTTAGTAATTGCACCGGTTTCAGATCTGTCGTATAAAGCCAGGGAATCATTCACACCCAGCGCCAAATAAATGGAAGAATCAATAAAGAGTTCTTTATGCAGCAATGGAAACCATGCAATGGAATCCATGTACGGGAGACGTGCGGTATTGGGCGCATATTGGTACAACAGGATTCCCAGGCGGTAAGCCCAATCACCATTTTCCGGAAACCTGTCAAGCATTCTCCTGTAAAACTCATTCAATTCCTCGTCAGATTGTTTTATAGACTCAGTTGAATATTGTTTTATAACTTCTTCGGTCTCAGCATAACGCCCCTGTTTTTCCAATAATTGCCAAAGTTTTACATAAGCCGGAGTTTTTTCGCCCTCAGCCATTTCTATCGTGTTTGGGTTATATGTTTCATTGCCATCCTCGTCGTATGGTATCTGGCTGTCAAACAGGGTTATTTTCCTGAAATACATTTCCGCCTCTTCAACATGCTTCCAGTTTTCGAAAAGAGTACCCAAAAAATAATAATCATTAACCTGGTGATAGAATTTGTTTTTAAAGAATCTTTCAAAACATTCATGATCGTATTTGTATATTTTTGAACTGATCACGGAATCAACATACTGGTAAAATTGTTTTTGATTTTTTGAATAGGTTGCTGCCAGTTTAAACATTACTTCCGCTTCTTCCCATTTTTGCTGATCGTAATAAGCCTTACCCAGGTAATGATATACCAACGGGTTTGTTTTATCTGTAGCTACCACTTTTCTTAATATGCGTATGGCATTGGCATAATTTTTTCCATCGTATTCCTGCACGCCCCAGGTAAAAAAGGCAAAAATATCGGTTGGCTCAAGTATGGAGCTGTCTATATTGCAAAATATAAAGTTAAGCGGTAGCATGGCTTCAACATAGGTTCCCGGTTCCCATGCATTGCCTTTAAAATGATAGCCTTTTTTACGGAGGTCCGCTTCGTAAAAAAAAGAATCGGCCTGCGCATAATCTGCGGTACTCATATAAACGTACCCCAGACGTTCAAAGGGCGCAAAGTGCCGTGCATTTGTTTCAATGGCCCGGCGATAATCTTCTTCAGCAAAAAGCAGGTTACCTTTCTTTTCATTAATAAAGCCACGGTTTATACTTATTGATTGCAGATTCTTTTGCAGGCTATCTGCAATATCTGCGTAAGCCATTGCTTTGTCGTAGGCCTTATGGCCAATGTACAGTCCGCTTAAATTTGATTGTGGTATGGCCCATTCGGGCGACAATTGTGTAGCCTTGATATAAAATTTTTCAGCTTCAGTAAAGTTCTCCTTCAATTGATACAACACGCCAAGTTCATTATAGATATAGGAGGCATACTCTTCCAGGGCCAGTGCCTTTTTCTGTTCAGCAAGTGCATTTTCTATCAACGGTTTTGGGTTTGCCGTAACCGGCATTTTCAGGCGAAGTGCCAGGCCGGAAAAATAATGTAAAAAAACCGCGGCTTTTGTACTGTAATATTTATCTGTTTGTGATAGTTTTAAAGCAACTTCAAACATCCTTGTATACACATCATAGCCATTGTTGCGGCTGTTATAATACCGGCGGCGTTCCAGTTCAGCCTCATCACCCCTGATGTAGTTTGCAATAACAGTTTGGCCAATGTCAAGAAAAGCGCTTGCCAGGTCCAGATTAAAACGATCCAGTTTTTCCTTATCGTTTTTTAGTGCAATGGCCAGCTCAGCTAATTTATTTTTTTCGCTTTCAGATAGCGGGGTTCTGCCAAGTTCCCCGATCATTGCAAGAGCTATTTCGCCGGTTGGTAATACGTTAAGTTTTGCACTGTCAGTTAATGCCTCAAGCTGTTGCTTTTTTAATAAACTAAAAAAAAGATCAGCAGGTTCTAGATTGCCTCCGCCGGCGGCGCCGTCCATTACGCTCATCACCATCACCTGCGTCATCGAATCATTCCTCACCTGTTCCTTTATTTTTATTGTTTCTGTTTCTACAACCGTTGCCAGCGGAAAATCTTCATTGCCTTTTATAACCGGTGTTTGAATATCTCCATCGTTTTTAAGTACAGGGTCTTTAGCCATCGAGGCTTCCATATATTTTTTAAGCTCGCCCACACTTACCACCCGGTTATTGTCTGTATCAGCCAGGCCGCCCTGCAGGCCATTAACCAGGTAATAAGAAAAAACCCCCCTTCCGCCACCCCAGTCTGATTTTTCGTTCGACAGTTCCTCAGGTTTGCAGGATGCCATCCTGATCTCATTTTCTTTTTTCAGCATTAACTGTTCGCCCACAAAAAAATTCCCTTTGAATTTGTTTCCGGCCATTTGGCCCGAGTGGCAGGCATCGGTAATAACTACGACTTTTGCTTTCGTTCTAACCGATAAAGTATTTACAATGTCATTCAGGTAATCGATACTGAGGCCCATGTTTACAAAAGCAACGGACGGGGTATTGTAACAGATCAGGTAGCCATTCTTACTCATGGTTACATTTTCCATTTCACCATGGCCCGAGAAATAAAAATATACCCTGTCATCCTGTTTGCAATTGTTCATTACCCAACGAATGGCTTTATCTACTTCGCCAATGGTTGCTGCTGAATCGGTTAAAAGCCTGATATTTTGTTTGGGTACAGAGCCGCCCGAAGCAGACATTAAAAAATCCGCAAAAACAATGGCATCGCGGTTTGAAAAAGAAAGTTTCGGAATATCAGGATCCTGGTAGTCAGAAATACCGATCACAATGGCATAAGTATTACCATTCGGCGAAACTGGCGTATGCTGCAGCAACGGTTGCGCCTGAACAAATTTTAAAAAAAACAACAAACATAAACTGAAGGAAATATTTTTCATTTGCTACTGCTGCAATTTTTGTAAAAGATACTCAAAAAATATCTTCACTGCATACAGTTCTCATCTAAAAGCATTTTACTGTACATATAGCTGGTTGAACAATAGTTTAAAAGTACCCTGCGCCTGTGACCTGAAAGTGATCTCAGGGCTGAAAGCATACAATTTTCCTTTGCCAACAACTGCTTCAAATGCGGTAACTCCATTCCTTAAATAAGCTTCTCCCCAGCTCCAGCCGCTGCGTAATATTTTATCCGTACGGAACCAGGCCAATGGCTTTATAATGCCACTGCTTACTGCATTGGGGTTTAATTTAAATACCGGGCTGTTGTCAAAATAAATATCTGTTAGTTTGTTCGATCCGGAAGTGGCGGTTTGATTGTTATCAACCACCATTTGTAAAATACTTCCGGGTGTATAATATTTATCACGTCCCAAAGCTTTTTCTTCACCATTCACGATCTCAACCATCGCATCTGTAACCGGTAATTTAAGATGATAAGCAAGTTGTGTACTGCTGCCAATGGTAACAATATTACCACCCTCTTCTAAAAATATTTTTAATTGAGGGATTGATTTTGCTGCAGTAATGCGGCCCAGCATGTTCCTGAATTCAGCCGGAATACTATCAGGGTTTGGGTTATTTGAACCGAACCCGGCATTTTCAGTTGCACGACTGTTAACCGATGGTATTGCACCGCCAACAAAAACAATTACATCGTATTTGGATCTGAGGTTTCCGGTATCAATGTCTTTAGGATAGATAACATCAAAAGCATAATCAAATTTTTCCAGTATCAAACGTACCCAGCCCGACGGCATGGAGCCACCATAGGTATCCCACAATGCAATTTTTGCTTTTTGAATTTTGGTGAGTGCTGTTGGTTTTTGATTTGCCGCGATGAACTGTACATTATGCGCAACAGTTATTTTATCAATAATAGTTTTTGTTTTTGAGTTAGAAGGAATATAAAACGAGCCATTGCTGTACTGAGTTTCGCTACTTGCATTGCTGATGCGATACACATCTACTCCCCCATTTATTAAATTGTTTACGGCCTTATAAGATTGATTGGCCCTTGCATCCAACACATACCCGGTTGATGAATTCTTTACAACAACGCCGGAAAGTTTTATTATTTGCCCCAGTGGATTTTTTTCGAATGGCCCTTCAAAACCATCCATGATGCGGTCGAACTGAACACCCATCTGGTAGGCCAAAGTCCAGCCTGCAGCATCATACGGGGGAACAGGCGGGCCGCCGGGGTATTGAAGATCGTTGGGATGATCCTGCGGCTCAAACATATCAAGCACATGCGGCCTAAAGGCCTGGTTTGTTTTTACGATGTACGAATTGGCGGGATATTTTTTTCCGGCAACGGTAAAATCAGCCGTAGCTTTTTGTACAAGAACGCCGGTCTTTATCAATGCATTTAAAAATTCAACGGCAGTGCCAAAGTCAGGTTGATCGGCTGGAATGATATAACCACGAGGGTCTTTAAAAGTAACATTCTTCATTACACTATCGTAAAACTTTACAGGAGTTGTGCCTGCATTTCCACGTCCTGTTTCTGTCGCAGCCGGCCTTCTTTTTAAAGAATCCTGGTGAAGTTTATCCATAGCCGCAATTTTAGATGGAGATAATGACCAGGTATCGGTATTGCCTTTGTCAATAGCATTTTTTCCCATCCGGTAAATATTCATCAACAGTTCGTCCCGGTTCCTGGATGCATAATTTAAAACCGCATAGTTTAAAGAAACAGAGTAATCAATCGTTTGCCTGAACAACCATTTCTGCGGAACGATCGGGTTTGGTGTAGCCGCATTGGGTATCAGGCGTGCCGTAACCAATGGTATGGTTGACGGATTGGGGCTTCCTACAATTTCTGTGAGCAGGCCAATCATATTGTGAAAATAAGTTGTGGTACGTAAACCTCCATTATACCAGGTTGAAAAAACAGAGCCTGCTTTACTGGTATAACCGGGTTTACCTTCAGCATTCAAACGGTTTTGCATGGCCGCACCTACTGCATCAAGCCCGGTGATGATAAGGGGGTCAAAAACATAATTAAAAGGATCACGGTATGGAGCCCCGGCAACAATTGAACCAGCCGGGCCCGCCTGGTGATGATTGTACATGATCTGCGGTATCCATTCAATAAACAACTGCCTGCCTATATTTTGAGATTCTTTCAGGCTAAGCATATAAAAATCCCGGTTATTATCATGACCGGCATATTTTTCGTATAGCCTGGGTAAATTCGAGAGGCTTCTTTTTTCCAACCTTGGTTCTCTCATGTACCAATCACTCATCAATTCCTGCCCATCCGGGTTGGCATGTGTTATTAAAATGATCACATCATTCAATATCCGCAGGGTTTCATCATCAGTTCTGCTTAACAACTGGTAGGTAGTTTCAATAAGCTGGTGAATGCCCGCGGTTTCGTTGGCATGTAAACCACCATCGATCCAAACAACCGCCTTACCAGTCTTTGAAAAATCTTTTGCCTGTTCAGGAGTTATATCAGCATTGCCCATTTTTTGGGAGATCTGTTTGTACGCATCGAGTTTTTTATGATTTTCGGGCGATGTTACGATCAACATAAACTGGTCCCGTCCTTCTTCAGTTTTACCAATAACTGTGTACCTGGCCCTGTCAGATGCCTGGGCGATCTTTTTAAAATAGGCTTCGGTTTGTGTAAAGTTGGCCAGCTGATAACTATCTCCAATGTTAAACCCAAAATGCTCCTTGGGTGTTGGTATATTTTGGCTGAATGTTGTACTTATAAGAAAACTAAAAATGATCAGGAAAGAAGATAGCTTTTGGTAAAACATAGTTTTGATTTTTAAGTATGTAAAATAATCCATTATTCAATCAATTTTTGTGTACGCCTAAATTTAGTTGAATAATTAATTGTTTTTTTTCAAATATCCATGTTAATTAAGCGAATAGATATTACATTAATGTTTAAGCGATAGAAATACTTCTCATTTTTTTAATAACGGTATCATTATTGCCTAATTACGTTATAGCGGAATAAAATATACAGTTGTATTAGATGACCCTTATAATTCCCACTTTTAAATTTAACCAGTTTGTTTACTAAAAAAAGAATATTACTGTCCGCTCTTTTGCTTTCATTAATAATACTGTGTTCGGCGGTGTATTGGTTTGCCCTGCAAAATAAATGGCTGATTGCCGACTACAATAAGCAAAATGAAATGTCGGCTGAGCAGGATAAATTTGAAGACCTATTTCTCAATATACAAAACGCTGAATCTGCCATCAGAGGTTATGCCGGGTCGAAAAATCCCAGGTTCATAGCTAAATTCCCTTCCTATGTAGATTCTATCCGTAGCAATTTCCGGAAACTTCAAAAATTCCAGGATCTTAATCGCTCATCCATTGATCCCATCCTGTTTTCAAAACTTGACAAACTGGTTAAGCAAAAGGTAGATCACATGCGGCAGGTAAAAAAACTCTGCGAAAAAAACCGCTTTGATTCGGCCGTATCGTTGATTGCAACAGCACAAGGTTTAATACTCACCGATTCTATTTTATCGGTTCATCATGCTGCGAATACTTCGATGCTTCACTCGTTGGGGCACTCCAAACGAATATTCAACTTCGAAAACAATAAATATTATAGCATAGCATATTGGGTCATTCTTACTGCTATATTTTTTATTGCTGTGGTAGTATTTTTATTATCGAGAGAGATCAAAAGAGTGGTACGCATCAGCAAAGAACTGATGTTGCAAAAAGAACACCTGGGAAGAACGCTTAAAAGCATTGGTGAAGGTTTGATCACCACGGGCAATGATGGAAAGATCATCTACATGAATCCTGCGGCTGAACATTTAACCGGTTGGAGCAATGCCGAAGCTAAAAGTAAGCCCTTACATACTGTTTATGATTTGATTAATGAAAAAACAGGTTTGCCATTGAAAAATATCGCAAGCCTGATCACCCAAAAAGGGAAACCTGTTGAATTGGAAGACAATATCATTTTGCGGTCTAAAATGTTGGCTAAAAAAATGATCAGCAGTCACGGATTTCCGTTGATGGACCTTGAAGGAAATGTGTTGGGTGCTGTATTAATATTTAATGATATCACACATCGCAAAAAGAATGAAGAAAAGATAAAGAAGGCCAATGAAAGGTATGAGATACTATCCCGGGCCACGAGTGACACTATTTGGGACTGGGATGTTGTAAACGATTCGATACTTTACAACGACAACATTTTCCAGATGTTTGGATACACAAAAGCAGAAATTGAAAACGGAGCAAGTTGGTGGTCAAAAAATATTCATCCTGATGATTACGAAAAAATCAGTGTTATTTTAGACGACGCTTTTAAAAATCGTGTACAGACCATACAATTTGAATATCGATATAGATGTGCTGATCAGTCGTATAAACATATTTTAGACAGGGCATTTATAGTTTTTGATATTGATGCCGCTCCGGTGCGGATGATTGGTGCTATGCAGGATGTTACAAAAGAAAAGGAACACGAAAGATCCATTGCAATTGCCATTACAGAGGCCCAGGAAAAAGAGAGAAGGGAACTGGGTATGGAACTGCACGACAATGTTAACCAGTTGCTGGGCGCTACTTTGCTTTACATGGGTGTAGCTATTAAGTCGGGCAATGTTAAGGATGAGGAGCTTGTGGTGTTGAAAAACTGTGTTGATTATATTAATGAGGCCATTAATGAGCTGCGAAAACTTTCGCACCGGTTGACGCCTTATGCCAAAGAAGAACTTTCGCTTAAAAAGATTATCGAAATCCTGATCGAACCCATTCAAAAAGCAAAACTATTTGACATTAGCCTGCACGTTGATACTTTTGAAAATGATATTGTGGATAGTGACATGCAGACCAACTTATATAGGATTGTGCAGGAACAACTGACAAACATTTTAAAGCATGCCGAGGCCCGTAACGTGAAAATTAATATTCGGGTGACTAAAAAATTAATAAAACTAACTGTTTGTGACAATGGAAAGGGATTTGATCCGCTTTTATTTAAGGATGGTATAGGCCTGGAAAATATAAAAAGGCGTGCCGAAATGTTTTCAGGACGATGTAAACTCAAATCCTCACCCGGCAATGGCTGTGAACTCGTGGTTGAATTGCCCCTCAAAACAAATCCTCAAAAAAGGTCTGAAAAAATGCTCATAACAGCTGGTCTCCAACATTGATGACTTTTAGCTTGGTATGTATCTCATAACAAGTAAATTTGCTGATACAATTTCAAAAACGAGGTTCTATGAGCCAAAGCGATTTGCTGCTATTATCAGTATATATTTTTTCAGGTTTGTTAATTGGCTTGCTGCTGCACAAGGTGGTTATGCCTTTAATTGCAAAACTGGCAGCAAAAACATCCATAAAATCTGATGACCTGATTATTAACACCATTCGTAAATGGGTAGTGCCCTGGTTTCTGGCATTGGGACTGTATTTTGGTTTAAAACAATTGGAACTGGAAAGCCGCTTTTACTTTTGGCTGGAAAATGGCCTGATGATATTTTATATTTTTTCGGCAACGATGATCGTTGCACGGGTTGTGTCGGGACTGATAAAAATTAAAGCGACCGGTACAGATGCAATCATACCTTCCTCCTCCATCATTAGCAATATCGTAATTATTATTATTTACTGTATAGGTTTACTCATAATTCTGCAGTCGCAAGGTATTTCAATTACACCGGTGCTGACAGCGCTGGGAGTTGGTGGATTGGCTGTAGCATTGGCACTGCAGCCTACCCTTTCTAATTTATTTGCAGGGCTGCAGATCATTTCTTCGGGCAATTTCAACCGTGGTGATTTTATTAGATTATCTACCGGTGAAGATGGTTTTATAGAAGATATAACCTGGCGCAGTACTACCATCAGGGCTGCGTCC
Organism: Chitinophagaceae bacterium; assembly: GCA_031416815.1. Lineage (GTDB taxonomy): Bacteria > Bacteroidota > Bacteroidia > Chitinophagales > Chitinophagaceae > Ferruginibacter. The sequence goes on along the minus strand of JANOUJ010000352.1, from coordinate 338 downwards.
GATCATATTGTTATCGTACCCAATTCTAAACTTGCTGATATGACGGTAAGGAATTATTATCTGCCCCATCATGAAATTACTTTTGCGGTGGAAGTTGGTGTTGGTTATGACAGTGATCTTACCGAGGTTGAAAGAATAACCAAAGAAGTGATAAAGGAAACTTTGCACGAATCAGAGAATGGCGTAAAAGACTTTGAGCCCGATATCGAAATTTTTGCCTTTGCAGAAAGCAGCATCAGAATAAAAGCATTTTTACGGGTAAATAATTACACCGCACAATTCCAGGCCAAAAGTGTGTTCTTAAAAAAATTGCACGAAAGATATAATAAAGAAGGAAT
>JANOUJ010000351.1:0-2110 GCA_031416815.1 Chitinophagaceae bacterium | reverse complement strand
ATCAATCATCAACAAAATCTATTGTTGATCGGTTCCTGCTTTACCGAACAGATCGGAACAAAACTGGCGAATCATAAATTTAATGTGCTCGAAAATCCAAATGGAATTCTTTTCAATTCAGCCAGTATTGCCAAATCTATTTCATCATACATCGGTAATAAACAATACATCGAAGAAGATATTTTTTACCAAAACGAATGCTGGAACAGTTGGGAACACCACAGCCGTTTTTCTCATCCTGATAAAAGGATATGCCTGGAGGTAATTAATGGATCACAAAATAAAGCGCATGAATTTTTGAATCAGGCAAACTGGTTGCTGATAACGCTCGGCTCAGCCTTTGTATATGAATTGGAGAACAAAGATGTGGTTGCCAATTGCCACAAAGTGCCAACTGATAAATTTACCAAGCGGCTATTATCTACTGATGAAGTTTTTAATGGTCTAATAACAATGATAAAAGAGGCAGTTGCTTTTAATCCATTGCTCAATATTATTTTCACCATCAGCCCTGTAAGACATTTGCGTGATGGTTTTGTGGAGAATAACCGTAGCAAGGCAACACTGATCCAGGCTGTGCATCAACTTGTTGAAAATAACAGCAACTGTTTTTATTTTCCGGCTTACGAACTTGTAATTGACGACCTGCGGGATTACCGCTTTTTTGCAGAAGATATGGTGCACCCCAATTATGCAGCCACAAATTATGTTTGGGAAAAATTCATTGCAACTTGCATTGATGAACCATCACAAAAATTAATGAAAGAAATTGCTGTAATTGTTGCTGCAAAAAATCATAAACCGTTCAATCCAACATCTGAACAGCATAAAAAATTTATGCAAACCAATTTAGAGAAAGTAAAAAAGTTGCAACAACAATTCCCTTATTTAAATCTTAAAGAAGAAGAAGACTATTTTAAATCTTGAATACCAGGTTCCTCCGCCGGCTGGCGGAGGCGGAGGGGGCTTTAATGTATCCTATCTCCCCTTACTTCCATTTCCTTCATCAATTCTTTTTCGTATTTCAGCCATTCGGCCCAGCGCTCCCGTACAATTTTTTTATCTAAATAATGTTCTGCAAGCGTAATGAATAAAGTATAATGCCCTGCCTCGCTTTCCATAAATTTGCGGTAAAAGTTACGCATGTATGCATCATCCAGGCCTTCGCTCAGTCTTTTAAAACGTTCGCAACTGCGGGCTTCTATCAATGCCATGATCAGCATCTGGTCTAAAAATCTTTCCTGCGGGCTGCCATCTTTTTTTTGAAACTGAAATAAGCTATTTACATACGCATCCTTACGCTGTCTCCCCAGTTTCAGATTTCGCTTTTTAAGTTCAGCAATCACCATTCTGAAATGTCCCCATTCTTCTGTAACAATAGGTGCAAGCTCATCTACAAGTAATTCTTTTTCAGGATTTTTAGTGATCAGTGAGATGCATGTTGTTGCAGCTTTTTGCTCGCAGTAAGCGTGGTCAGTTAAAATTTCATTCAATTGCATTTCGGCTAAATTTACCCATCGTGGATCACTTGGTAATTGTAAACCTAGAATGTTCTTGACATCTGCAGACAGACTTTCCATACCTGCAAAAATAAAGCAGTCTGGCTGTATAAGCCAGACTGTTTTATTTTTCTTATGCAGAGTTACTAATTTGTTCTTGTAACCGTAAATATACCAATACCGGTTGTAACGGGACTTAACCCAATAGTGCCAACCATAACATTTGAACTGGCAGAATATTTACCAGATAAAACATAAATCGCACTGGACGCAGCATATTTATAAGTTGCCCTAACACTGTCCGCTACCATTTGCCAGGTACCGGTAGCAACATCTATAGCAGTATTGTTATTACCAGTTATAGCAACGGTCCCGTCTGCTTTAAAATTTAAAGTAAAAGCATAAGTGGGATTACCCCCGGAGGTTCCATACTGACCAGTGCCGGTCCAGTTACCCTGAGCTGTGGCGCTACCCGTATTATTATTTGTATCGTCTTTACTGCACGATGTAATTAAGAATACCATTGCCAATGCAGGTATTAAAGAAAATAAGATCTTTTTCATAGTCTTTGTTTAAATGATTAATTAATAGCTTTCTCCCCAACCTTAAAC
>JANOUJ010000350.1:0-3621 GCA_031416815.1 Chitinophagaceae bacterium | reverse complement strand
GGAAAATTACCGCAGGAGAGCTGGTTTGCATTGGGCAGGCAGCTCACCAGCCAGGGTGGTGCACCAGTATTGCTTTCGTGGGGAGGTTCAATGTTTGAATACCTTATGCCCCTCCTGGTAATGCCCACTTACGAAAAGACCTTAATGGATCAATCCTACAAGGCGGTTGTACGAAAACAAATTGAATATGGCAACAAACATTCAATTCCATGGGGCATGTCTGAGTCGGGCTATAATATGGTAGATGCCCACCTCAATTATCAATACAAATCATTTGGTGTTCCTGGTATAGGGTTTAAAAGGGGTTTGGGAGAAGATCTGGTCATCTCACCCTACTCAACAGTAATGGCATTAATGGTAGCGCCTAAAGATGCGTATAGCAATTTGCAGGATTTAAAAGAAGAAGGCTATGAAGGGGATTATGGCTTTTACGAAGCCATTGATTATACAGCTACCCGTTTACTGAAGAAACAAAAAAGTGTGGTCATTAAATCTTTTATGTCGCATCACCAGGGTATGTCTTTTCTTGCACTTTCTTACCTGCTTCATAACCGGCCAATGCAAAAAAGATTTGAATCTGAAGTGCATTTAAAATCAACATTACTATTACTACAGGAACGGATACCAAGGGTTACTACTTTCTATTCTCCAAGTGTTCATGCCGGTGATGCAAGTATCATTTCGGGCAACGATCCATCTATACGTGTTATAAATACACCGAACACGGTTGTGCCTGAAATAAAATTATTGTCAAATGGCAATTATCATGTAATGGTTACCAATGCCGGTGGCGGATATAGCCGATGGAAAAATATTGCCATTACCCGATGGCGTGAGGACCTCACATGCGATAACTGGGGTAGCTTTTGTTATATACGGGATATGGAAACCAATATGTATTGGTCATCTGCTTTTCAGCCAACATTGCAGAAAGGTGAAAGTTATGAGGCGGTATTTTCTGAGGGAAGGGCTGAGTTTAGACGTCGTGATTTTTCACTGGAAACACATACTGAAATTGTCGTTTCTCCGGAAGATGATATTGAATTAAGAAGAGTGCAAATCACCAATCGTTCCCGTAAAAAAAGGGTTATTGAAATAACCAGTTACGCTGAAGTTGTGCTGGCGCCTCAGGCAGCAGACGAAGCGCATCCGGCATTTAGCAACCTGTTTGTACAAACAGAAATTAATGAACAGCGTAATGCAATTTTATGTACCCGCAGACCCCGTTCAACAGATGAAAAAACACCCTGGATGTTTCATCTCATGAAAGTGCATCATGCAGATATATTAAATGTTAGTTACGAAACAGATAGGGATAAATTTATTGGCAGGGGAAATACAATCAACCAGCCACAGGTAATGAAGCGTGGCGAACCGTTGAGCGGCAATAGCGGATCGGTGCTGGATCCGATTGTTTCAATACAATACAGGATAACATTGGAAGGCAATGAATCGGTAACTGTAGATCTAATTTTGGGCGCGGCAGACACCAAAGAAGAATGTAATAATCTTATTGATAAATACCAGGCTTTTCATCTTTTCAATCGTGTGCTTGAAATGGCATGGACGCATAGCCATGTAATTTTAAGACAGCTTAATGCAGTGGAAGCGGATGCGCAATTATACTCCCGCCTGGCAGGTTCCATTGTTTTTTCCAATCAATCATTCCGTGCAGATCCTGCTGTTATTATCAAAAATAGAATAGGCCAGTCTGGTTTATGGCGGTATTCTATTTCCGGCGATATTCCTATTGTATTGGTTCAAATTGAAGATGCAGAAAACATTCTGCTAGTAAAACAAATGGTGCAGGCACATCATTATTGGCGCTTAAAAGGTTTGATTGTTGACCTGGTGATTTTAAATGATGATCATGGTGGCTACAGGCAGGAATTACACAATCTTATTCATAGCCTTATTACCCCCGGTGCAGGTAATGAAATGAAAGAAAAACCAGGTGGTATTTTTATACGGGCAGCCGAACAGATATCCAATGAAGACAGGAGTTTATTTGAAGCCGTGGCTCATGTGGTAATAGCTGATAAATTTGGTACGCTGGAAGAACAAATGAACAGGCGAATAAAAAGCAAAACAGCCATCCCTTTTTTCGTCCCTGTAAAAACATATCCTTTTATAAATAGCTCAGTTGAAGAACGGAACGACCTTCAATTTTATAATGGATTGGGTGGATTTACATCCGATGGCAATGAGTATGTTATTACTACTACACCCGATAAAAAAACGCCTGCACCCTGGATAAATGTATTGGCTAACCCTGGCTTTGGCAGCATCGTTTCAGAAAGTGCGTTATCGTATACATGGGTAGAAAATGCGCATGAAATCCGGCTCACTCCGTGGAATAATGATCCGGTAAATGATCTTAAGGGAGAAGCGTTTTATTTAAGAGACGAAGAGAGCGGTAAGTTTTGGTCGCCGTCCCCAATGCCCTGCAGGGGCACTTCCCCCTACATAACACGCCATGGTTTTGGATACAGTGTGTTTGAACATAGCGAAGATGGTATCTATACAGAGATGACCATGTTTACCGACATAAAAGATCCGGTAAAATATATTGTTATAAAACTCCGCAATCAGTCGGGCAGACAACGACGCATTTCAGCTACGGGTTTTATAGACTGGGTGTTGGGAGACCAGCGAACAAAATATATCAAGCATACCATAACTGAGCTGGATGAGCGCAGTGGCGCTATACTGGTTAAAAATACTTACAGCTCCGAATTTACAAATAGGGTGGCATTTTTTGATGCAGACGGAACCACCAAAAGTATTACTACCGACAGAACAGAATTTCTTGGAAGAAATGGAACACTTAATAATCCTGAAGGATTAAGAAGAGTAAAATTTTCTGGTAAAACTGGTGCTGCTTTAGACCCTTGTGCTGTTATACAGGTAGTCTTTGATTTGTTTGAAGATCAGGAGCATGAGGTGATTTTTCGCTTAGGCGCGGGAGAGAATACGGAGCATGCTTTAAAAGTTATTCAGGCAAGTGAAGGAGCACAGGCAGCACTTGAAGCAAAACAAAAAGTACACGACTATTGGCAAAAAACTTTGAGTGTTGTTCAAATTTATACACCTGACCCTGCCCTAAATATATTGGCAAATGGCTGGTTAAATTATCAAACACTTGCCAGTAGGCTTTGGGCACGTAGCGGGTTCTATCAATCAGGCGGAGCATTTGGTTTTAGAGACCAGTTGCAGGATGTCCTTTCGTTAATGCATTCGCATCCAACCTTGGTACGGTCACAAATACTACTGTGTGCATCAAGGCAATTTAAGCAGGGCGATGTGCAGCATTGGTGGCATCCGCCTACAGGGCGGGGTGTTCGCACCACTTGCTCCGATGATTACCTATGGCTGCCTTATGTAACGGCAAAATATATTAATGCCACTGGCGATAAATCAATATTGGATGAGCATATACACTTTCTGGAAGGACGCCAGTTAGCTGTGGGCGAAGACTCTTATTTTGATCTTTTTATTACCTCTGACGATACCGCCGATTTATACAACCACTGTGTAATAGCAATTGATTATGCACTAAAGTTTGGGGTACACGGCTTGCCATTTATAGGCTCAGGAGATTGGAATGATGGTATGGATAAA
>JANOUJ010000349.1:0-1598 GCA_031416815.1 Chitinophagaceae bacterium | reverse complement strand
TTCATATTGGCTTTTAAATTTTTGTACATCATCTTCAGTCACGCCTCTTTTTTCGAACGCAGTCAATGATTCATTTACCAGTTGTTCCATTTCTCCCAGAGATTTGCCGGGAAAAGGAGAAACTGTAAAGGTAAATTCTCCTGCAAGTTCTGATGTAGAACTAAAAGCAACAGCATTAACAGCTTTCTGATTTTTAATCATGTTCTGGTACATAACAGAAGTACGCCCCTGCCCTATTACCTGGGCCAGGCAAGCCAGTGCCGGCATATCTTTATGATATTCGGGAACGGTGGGATACAAAATTCTTACTTGAGGCGTTCTGGCATAATTGTCTGTATAACTTGCATACCGGTTTGTTTCCAGTTTAACAGGCGGCAGTTTCATCGGCTTCACCTCACTGCCTTTGGGTATAGATCCAAAATATTTTTCTGTATACTTTAAAACATCTTTCACCTTTACATCGCCACCAATGGTAAGTGTGGCATTATTTGGACCATACCATCTGAGAAAAAAATTCTTCAGATCATCTACATTACTACGGTTAAGGTCTTCAAGGTATCCGATAGTAAGCCAGGAATAAGGATGTCCGTAGGGATATAAATTTTTAGAAGCAAATTCACCTAATAAACCATAAGGCCTGTTATCGTAATTCTGGCCACGTTCATTTTTTACAGTGGAGCGTTGAATTTCAAATTTTTTCTGTGTAACTGCATCCAGCAAAAACCCCATTCGGTCTGCTTCCAGCCAAAGCATTTTTTCCAGTTGATTGCTGGGGACAGTTTCATAATAATTTGTTCTGTCCCGGTTGGTGCTTCCGTTTAATGTGCCACCCGATTCTGTTATCAGTTTAAAATGTTGTTCATCTGCAACATTATCAGATCCCTGAAACATCATGTGTTCAAAAAAATGTGCAAACCCACTTTTACTAATCTCTTCCCTGGCAGAACCTACATGGTAGGTAACATCTACATGTACAACAGGATCTGAATGATCTTCGTGAATTATTACAGTAAGTCCATTGGGCAATATATATTTTTCGTAGGGTATTACAATTTCGTTTCCTTTCTTTACTATTTTTTCTACCAATTTTGCCTGGCTAAAAACAACATGCACAAAACCGGAAAAAACTATACAGAGGAATAAAACTTTTTTAATCATGGTAAATTATTTTATGGACAATTAATAAAAGCAAAATAGGTAATAATGCCCAACCCTATCAGATTGTTTTACGAACGGTTGTTAGTTGATTAGCAGATATAAAATTCTTTTATAATACCCACATTGTCGTTCTGATTATAATTGCTGAAAAAACAGCAAATTTGCCAGATGAAACCTTCGTTTGCAATTATAGGATGTGGAAGAATTGCCAGGAGACACGCTGAACAAATAAATAAAGTATTGAATGCGGAGGTAAAAACAGTTGACGTTGCAGAATGTAATGGGCGAAAATTTATTAATGGTGTGGGAATTGGATTTGATGGAGATTGCTATCGGATTGGTTTTGTCTATGAAAGCGGGCGATTTTTAATGGGAGATGAGCTGTTGGTCATTTGGGCCCGAGACATTCTCAAAAAAACGCCGGGTGCGAAGATCATCGG
>JANOUJ010000348.1:0-11445 GCA_031416815.1 Chitinophagaceae bacterium | reverse complement strand
TTCTGTTACCTACTTCTCCAAGTAAAAAACCCATATGTCTCTGTGTCTCTGCATATTCATGCAAAATCTCCTGTCCATGATCAGATCCATCAGTATCAGGTATGCTGTTACTTTCCTGATAAGAAGAATATCCTAATACTTCAAATGCCTGTAAGTATGACTTTAATGATTCAGCATAATCTCCCATCGACTTTTGATTGTATCCTATGGCCCTCAATGCACGGATCTGCATCATTTTTAAATGCTTACCTTTTGAGAATTCATACATTTGTTTCGCAATAGCCAGTGCACTATCTGCCCGAACTCCTTCAATTGCCCAGGAAAGCATGTACAGGTTCCAGGCTTTTGCAGAATCATTGTCAGCCCGATCAATCCTTGCACGCAGACTATCTGCTAAAAATGGATTGTAGCCCGGATCTAAACTGTCTAATTGAGCACAGAGTTGCAACGGGAAATAAAAAAAGAGAATTATAGCAATTAAAATTTTCATCTTTTTATTTATTAATTAAATGGTAATACAATTATGAATTAGCTTCCTTCTGCTTCCTTCGTTTCCACTTTCATCCCGATAGCTATCGGGACCCCGCCATAGTCAGGCTGGCAATGTGATTGTAAATTCTGTTCCTTCATTTTCTTTTGTATTTACATTTATTTCCCCGCCATGTGATTTTACAATATCATAACTCAGTGATAAACCCAATCCCGTCCCCTGTCCTGTTGGTTTGGTGGTAAAGAAGGGCTGAAATATTTTATCCAATATTTTTTTAGGTATGCCCGGACCATTATCTCTAACTTTTATTTCTACCTTATCACCTATCTTTTTTGTAGTTACCCAAATAGTAGGCTCATGTTTATACGCAGGGTCCAGGAACCCCCCTTCGGGGGGCAGGGGGGCGGCATAAAAGGCATTGGTAATTAAATTCAATATCACCCTGCCAATATCCTGCGGGATGATACTGATGTTGCCAATGCTCTCATCAAAATCGGTTTTCATCGTTGCATTAAATGATTTGTCTTTAGCTCTTAAGCCATGATAAGCCAACCGAAAATATTCATCAGCCAATGCATTAATATCTGTTGGCTCTTTTACGCCACTGCTGCTGCGGCTGTGCTGCAACATTCCTTTTACAATAGCATCAGCACGTTTGCCATGATGATTTATTTTTTCTTCATTGGCAAGTACATCATTGGCAATTTCTTTTGCATCAGTCAGATTTCCTTTATCTATTTCATCTTTCATTTCTACCAGCAATTCCTTATTCACTTCTGAAAAATTATTGACAAAGTTTAACGGGTTTTGAATTTCATGAGCAATGCCTGCAGTTAGTTCACCCAGGCTGGCCATTTTTTCTGATTGGATGAGTTGGGATTGGGTAGATTTTAAATTGGTTAGCGTTGTTTCTAATACTTTGTTTGCTTTTTGTTTTTGGCGATTGTTTCGGTAGAGCAGTAAACCCACTATCAAAAAAACACCAAGGCCTGCCAGCATTGCATAAGTCCTGATTCTATTTTGTGTTTGAATGTTCTCTTTCTCCAGTTCTTCCAGCCGCATCTGCTCATCAAACCCAACGTTTTGAAATGCCCGCAGGTTTTTTTGTTCTACATAATATAGGCTGTCTTTTAATAGGGTGGATAGTTTTAAATAAGCAAAAGCTGAATCAGTTTTGTTTTGTACATCATATAATACGGAAAGTAAACGGTATGCATTTACTATTCCATAAGGATTGCCAACTACTACAAATGTTTCCAGGGCTTTCCTTGCATAAGAAAGGCCGGTATCAGGCTGATCGATTATTTTATGTAATCTCCCCAATGAAATATAACTATCCCCCAGAAATGCAAGATTATTTTGTTCCTTATTGACCCTTACTGACTTTATCAGGGCATCCATTGCCAAACCAGATTTCCCTTGTCGCTGATAATAATCACCCAATTGATTTAAGGTAAGACCTTCATATTTTCGTTGTTCAAATGGTAACATTGACCAAAATGCAAGTGATTTTTGCACAAAAAAGATTGCTGAATCTATTTTATCCAGTATTGAATAAGCCCATCCCAGGTTCATATTTACTAATGCAAGTTGCCTTGTGTCCCGGATAGATTCACTAATACTTTCAGTCTCCCGGTATTTTAAAATTTGCTTGTTTGGATTACCAGTTCTTCCATACAAATGGCCCATATTATGGTGAATACTGGATAATACTTTAAGCCTGAAAATTCGGGGAGGCTCCCTTTTTTTACTTCTAAAAAGATTATAGTTATCCTTTTCGGTTGACGGGTCTTCTGCAATTTTCAAAGCCAATAAAAATGTTTCAAGTGATGTTGGATAATTCCCTAAATGCATGAGTACATATGCCTTACCATCTAAAATATCCGCCTCGTGTAATCTTAATTTTAATTGTTTAGCAATTGGCAAAGCTTTATCACTATAAAACAGCGCACTATCCCGGTTCACTTCCTCGTAATACCAATGTAGTTCCTGGTATCTTTCCATCCGGATACTGTCATTGGCAGCCTTGCTGGGAGCAATATACAGGCTATCCAATTTTTGCTGAGATTGTGACGATACAAAAACAGGCAGCACTAAAAGCAGTAATATTTTTATAAATATTTTCATTTTTTATTTTAAGAAGTTGGTAATAGTATAATAAACTCACTCCCTTCTCCCTCCTTCGTTTCTACTTTCAACTCTCCTCCATGTGCCTTCACTATATCATAACTCAAACTCAATCCTAAGCCTGTTCCCTGGCCGGTTGGTTTGGTGGTAAAGAAGGGTTGAAATATCTTATCCAATATTTTTTGTGGAATACCCGGACCATTATCCTTTACGCTAATTGAAACTTTATCGCCCATTTTTTTTGTACTAACCCAAATAGTAGGACTGTGTTTATAATCAGGCTCCGGGATCCCCCCGCCAGCTGGTGGAGGCAGTAAGGCTGCATAAAAAGCATTGGTAATTAAATTCAAAATCACTCTTCCCATATCCTGCGGTATGATATTGATGTTACCGATACGCTCATCAAAATCTGTTTTCATCGTTGCATTAAATGATTTGTCTTTTGCCCGCAATCCATGATAGGCCAACCTTAAATATTCATCAGCCAGTTTATTGATATCGGTTGGTTCTTTTACTGCGCTGCTGCTTCTTGAATGTTGCAACATTCCTTTCACAATGGCATCGGCACGTTTGCCATGATGATTTATCTTTTCTAAATTTTGTTTGATGTCATTGGCGATGGCTTTAGCTTCCTCCATGTCTCCCTTTTCTATCTCAGCATTCATTTCATCAATGAGTTCATTACTTACTTCAGAGAAATTATTGACGAAGTTTAAGGGGTTTTGAATTTCATGGGCGATGCCTGCAGTGAGTTCTCCAAGCGATGCCATTTTTTCTGATTGGATCAATTGTTTTTGTGTAGCCTGTAGTTCTGCCAACGCTTCCTCAGTACGTTTTTTTTCTGCATGAAGTTTCTGTAAGTCTTCTTCAGCCTGTACAGCATGTGCTTCCGCAACTTTCAAGTCATTAAAGCGGGTATAGGTGAGATTGAATACTGCGGCAAAGCGTTCCAATAACAAAGTGGTTTCTTCCGGTTGATCATCAGGCGAGGCTATGCCGATAAAACCTTTTCCAAAAAAAGCGATATTCTGTATCCTTCTTTTTTGTTCAAGTCCGTGCTTAAAAGGAACATTCAATTCATCAGCGAGGTAATGAAAATAATTCTCCAGTTCCTTCCCCTGCATGTCAATGATCAATGATCTGTTTTCATTCTTCCAGGCATCATACATTTTTTTCATACTTGCGTTCCTGTTCACATCCCCGGTAAACTGTGTGCTCACCTTACTGCCATCCTCGTCAGTTACCCAAAATTCGATATGGCCAATATCATCTTTTACAATGCCTATGTACAAACGGTTGGGGGCAATGCCTAAGTTTATCAGTTGCCTGAAAAGTACTGCAGCTGTTTCAGCCAACTCATCACTTTTTTGCATGGCGAGGGTCCGGCTTCTTACACGTTCGAGCGCTACTTCAACATTTGCTTCCCTTGTCTGTGCTTCTGCTTGCTTCAGGTCATTGAAACGGGTATAGGTCAATGTAAAGACATCGGCAAAGCGCCTCAATATCATTTTCGCTTCTTCCGGAAAGGGAGTTTCACGAAAAGCAAATAAACCTCCCGCTGAGAATATGGCGTTATAATAATATTGCACCACTTCATCTCTTCCCGATACCAGGGATTGCGAATCGGGCAACATGAAATCCTCATCAATAAGTGCTTTGTAATAATCGTGGAGGTCTTCTCCTTTTAAAACATAACTATGATCTGTCCCGTTAAGCCATGCGTCAAATGCGCCACTCAGTAAAGGATGAATGTCCATTGACTCATCTCCCGACACCTGCACCACAGTATTATTTTCTGATACTGTTGTTGTCCATACCTGAGCACATCTTTTTTCTTTATTAAGAATACCTATTCCGCAACGCAGCATGCCGAGGTTGAGTTTATCGAGTTCTTCAAAAACGATGCCCACTGCATTAGCAAGGTCCTCGCTTTTCTGCATGGACATTGCTTTCGACCTTACTCTTTCAAGCGAAGCTTCGATCTGTGCTTCTCTTGCCTGTGCTTCTGCCTCTTTTAGATCTATATAGCGACGGTAGGTGAGGCTGAGTACAGAAGTAAATTTGCGGAATATTTGTACTTCTTCTTCTTTTAATTCTTTTTCTGTCCAGGCAAATACATACCCTTCTTTAAAAGGAAAGTAATACCCGAATTGAAAAGAATCTTTTGAAAAATCAGGAAATTCAACCTGCGGATTCATGAACTGGTAATAGTTTTTTATTTCATCTCCCTTCAATACAGGATGGTATTCTTCCTGTTTTATCCAATGATCGAAAGCCGCATCTAAAACCGGGTGGCCAGCCAGTTTTAATTTCGCGGTTATTTCCTTTATGTCACCGCTTTCAGTTGCTGTTGTAACGGTAAGGTCTCCTATACGGGTTTCTTTATTGATCAGTGAAACGCCACACCGGCGGGGAATAACCTGCAGGGTTCTCAATTCCGCAAAGAATAAGCTTACCGTTTGTGCCAGGTCTTGCGAACTGTGCATGGCCATTGCTTTTGAACGTACTCTTTCAAGAGCGGTTTCGATTCTGGCTTCCTTTGCCTGTGCTTCGGCTTTTTGAAGATCAAGAAAACGGGTATAGGTTTGGTCGAATACCTGGGCAAAGCGTTTAAATATTTGTTCTTCGTGACATGGTACCTGTGTGATCATCACTAAATAACCATACGAAAAATAAGCACAGTGTAATTTCTGCCAGACGGGTAATGGATTACCGGCAGCTTTCATATCGTCGAAAATATTTTTCGAAACAGGAATATTCATCAGCCAGTCATAATGTTGTTGCAAGGCTTCACCTTCTAATTGTTCTGTATGGTATGTTTTTCCTTTTTTCCATGCATCATATATGTTTGCATGCGTAGGATCGACTGTATTGGGCAAATAAAATGCAGGAATAAATCCATCACCGGTGCTCAGCCACCATTCATCTTCCCGCCGGTCCTTTTCACATAAAACAAAACCACAGGTCCACAGATTTTCAACCAGTTGATTTAGTTCTTTGAATAAGACTGTGGCGACATTACCCAACTCATGACTTTGTTGCATGGCCATCGTTCTTGAACGCACTTTTTCCAACGCCGTTTCAATCTTTGCTTCCCTTGCCTGTGCTTCTGCTTTTTGCAGATCACGAAAGCGACGGTAAGTAATTTCAAATACATTTGTAAACCGTGAAAGGATTGCTTCGGATTCTTTATTTAATTCTCCATTTGCTAATATGTGCAAATAACCTTCTGAAAAATTTCCACAATAAAAAATAGTAGGATCGGGTAATTGCGGAATGACATTTTCATACTCGTATCCAACATCTGTTTTACCGGAGACAAATTTTAGGTGATTTTTCAGTTGCTTTCCACCCACTACCTGGCAAAACACCGGAACTTTTTGTTTCCAGTTTTTATACCTTGCATTCATCACACCATCACCAGTTAACGGCATATTATGAGCTTCACGGATTGTTCCATCAGCATGGGTCATCCATGCGTGTTGAATATTATTTATTTCATCAATGAGTACATAACCGCAATTAATAAATTGCCCGATACCCAATGATTGTAATTCGCGGTAAAGCAAAATCGCAGACTCCCGCAATTCTTCACTGTTATGCATTGCCATAGCCCTGGATCTCACTCTTTCAAGCGAAACTTCTATCTGTGCTTCTCTTGCCTGCGCTTCTGCTTTTTGCAGATCGAGAAAACGGGTATAGGTTTGCTGGAATACTTTTCCAAAACGCATGAGTGTGTTATTATCTTCATCCGTATAAGGAATGCCTGAAAAATTCTCGATATACAGTCCAACATTTTCTAATAATACAGTTGATATAGCAAGGCCGGGACAACTAAAATAATATTCCAATGTTTCCTCCGGCAGGCCTGGGATCAACTTAAAAAGATCCTGGTAAAATTTATTTTTTTCTTCAAAAGAAAGCTGGTTGGTAAAAAGATCAATTCCTTTTTCTTTGGCTTCATTAAAACTTTTCCAGTGTGCACAATCAAAATAAGGAAGGGTTAACTGGGAGGGAACCTCGTGCTGGTCAGCTAACCAGATATGCATATCATCCCTTTCTTTATAATCCATAATAAACCCAGCATGTTCAACAAGGATATTTAAATGAACGAATTGTTCATATACAACCTGGATGACCTCTTTGAGTTCTTCACTTTTTTGCATGCCCATTGTTCTGCTTCTCACTCTTTCCAATGCTGTTTCTATCTGCGCTTCTCTTGCCTGTGCTTCTGCTTTTTGCAGGTCGAGGAAACGGGTATAGGTCCTTTCAAATTCAACGGCAAAGCGGCGAAGGATATCTTGTTCCTCCCCGGTTATTTTCCTGTGGATCATGATCCCGAAACAGCCATACTTCATAAAAGCTTCCGCATAATAGATCCCTTCCGGAAAAAATTCGGGTTTAAACTTTTTAGCTTCGCTCAATAATTCTTTCCATGTTTCAAAATAAGTTTTCATTTCATCACCGGTAAGTGTGTACACATGAACCGGCACACCGCTTTCCCAGTCCGAAAAACAGGTGGCAGTAGCCGGTTCTGCTTTATCAAGATCATAATTAACGGCTTTGTTGAAATAGACAGTTTCGCCGTTTTCCGCCTCTGCCCAGGTAGCCCAAAATAAATGTTTACCATTGGGTTCATCGGGCAACCACAAATACGAGAATTCTGTTTCGATATGCAACTCCAGAAGCTGCTGATGAAAAACTTTTGAAACATCATTTAATTCGTTCGAATGCTGCATAAGCATACTTTGCGTACGGGTACGTTCAAGTGCTGCTTCGATCTTTGCTTCTCTTGCCTGTGCCTCAGCTTTTTGCAGATCGAGAAAACGGGTATAGGTTTGTTCGAAGACCATTGCAAACCGTTCTAACAGCTGAAGTGATGCTGCCGGCCGGGGTTCATTGGTTGACAACGCCAGCATTCCTTTGGAAAAATTGGCGATATGAATTATCCAGCGATCACCCGGAAGCAGTTTTACCGGAAATGTTTCTTTACCTACCAATTCATTCCTGTATTGATTGTACTTCTGTAGTTCTTCTTCTTTCAGTTCCAATACCAATGTCCTTTGCTGATCTTTCCAGCCCCTGAATATTTTACTCATCACGAAAGGCTCATCTATTTTATGCCTGAAAGTTTGCTGCATTTTATTTCCGTGAAGCGTTGCAGATATCTCAACCACAGCTTCTGATTCCTTTATAATTCCTATGGTACATTGCTCTGCAGGTTCTCCCAATTCTTTTAGTTGCTGAAAAAGTATCAGGCAAGTATCTTGCAATTCCTCGCTATGTTGCATAGCCATTGATCTTGCACGAACTCTTTCCAGTGCTAATTCTATCTGTGCTTCCCGGGCCTGTGCTATTGCTTTTTCAATATCAATGAACCGGCGGTAGGCCAGTTCAAATACATTTCGGAAACGTTTGATAAGGTTTATTTGTTCTTCACTTAATGGAGCATAAGTGGTAACCCCCAAAGCGCCTGAGCCTATTGAATAAAAATAATAGTGAGACGAACTTGTTTCGTCTAATTTGGGATCAGGCAACTGGTTGGTTTGTTTGCGGTACTCACGCCAGGTATTCAACCCATCTCCTTCAAAAGTCTTAGTGTAATAAGCATCTGCAGATTGCAACATTTTTTCGCAAAACGCCAATACTTCGGGATGAAGCCGGTAGTCTATTCGTTCTATGGTCTCTTTATCATATGGAGTAAAATACTGGTAGTTGAGGTATTCATGTTTTAGCTCATAAATAATAACTGTTTGCACATTGCGTATTTCTTTGAACCCGAGTTGCTGTAGCTGGTCAGAGATCATGCGGCACACATTCAGCATGTCGTCAGGCTTGTTCATACCCATGGCCCCTGTTCTTACTCTTTCAAGCGAAGTTTCAATTTCCAGTTCCCGGTTTTGTGCTTCAACTGCTTTTCTTTTTTGTTCCAGTTCTTCAATGGTTTCTTCTAATAAAATAGCGGTAGTGCGTTTTACTTTTTCGGTACGGTCGAGTTTGAAAGCTGTTATTTCAAAATCTTTATCAGCATCTTTTGCCAATTGCAGCAGATCCGTTTTTTCTGCCGCACTCAAATGTGCTGACTGCTGAATAAGATCCAATATTTTTTGTAAGTGCTGGTTCATAACCGCAATATTTATTTTCTATATTATTAAACCATCACTTCGCTGATCTGAACAACTGGTTCTATATTGGTAAAATTTGGCAGGTCGCTCATTAATGTTGGAGCACCTGCAGCAAAAGCTGCCCCAAATTCTTCCATAGAAGTGAAAAACAGATTTGCCATTGCCACAAATGGGGCAGGAGAGCCCGGAGCCCCGCCGCCTAACCCTTTATCATAGCTTGCCTGCTTAAGCGCATCTCCCAATGTTTTTGCAACCAACGGTACATGGTTGTTTAAATAATAGTCGTAGTCAAAATTCTTTCCATCTCCGGCGGGATAAAATACACTTACTTTGATCATTCCTTTTTTCATAATTGTTTTTTTTAATGTTAGTGGTCAATTTTTATTTTTCTTTTAATGCTACCCAACTGCAGGGGGTACCATGAAATTCTGGTTTGCCCTTTTTTATTTCAACTATACTTTGTTCTAAAACTGCTTGAATTACTCCGGTAGAATTTCCTCGTATTGATTTTGCCTGCATATATTTTTGATTTTATCAAAATTTAGTTTTCTTTCAATACTACCAGGCAGCAGGTACTATTATGAAATTCATGTTTGCTATTCCTGGCTTTACCTATTTCGCCATAGCAAAACAATCCTACCATTGGCTTATTCCAAACATTTTTTACAGCGTCAATCTCTTCACTTATGATTGGACCTAATGTGAGATGCCTTGCCTTGCAGGAAAATAAAACCATTGCATCTGGCTGGGGAATTTCATTCTTAACTTCATTACATTCAGATACAACCTGGTCTATTACATCAAATTCAGGAGGAAGAGAAAATTTAATTTTAGAACCCTGCGGTACGGATCCTGCACAGATAAAAGAACGATCTTCTAAGTTTGCCAGCATAGCCGTACGCATAACAGGGGGTGCATTTTCTCTTTGTACCTGGATGGGAAAATACACGCCAAAATTTATGATAGCATCATTTAATTTATTGAACTCTGAGGCAGCAATGCCCAGGTATTTTATAACCATATCCAGGGCAGGTTCATTATCGATCGTATATACAATATTACCTTCGCTTTTTGTTACGGTACGCACAGTGCCCACCGGTTTCCATCCGCTTGTAGCCACGCCTTTTACCGACACTTTATCCTCATCAATTATAAGGGCTATTATCCCATTGTCGGTGGCTTTGTTATTGGTGAATACATAAGTGCCTGTCATATTCAAATCATCTCCCGCCAGGCCACCAAATATGGTTACTCCGTCACCTACCGCATCTTCTATTCCCCTTACCACCATTTCACCATCAGCACTTACCCCACCAGATGCAACCAGGAATGCCGGCTTAGCAAATGTTTCTTTGCCTGTTGCTCCAATGTTTTTCCCCGCATCCCGTGTAGTTCCTTCACCGGTTTCTGCTAAGGCAATTTTAAAATATTCGGGGTTTAAATCAAGCAGCATCAAGACTATTGATCCTGACTCTATTTCGCCATCTATAAATTCACCAGATGAAGTAGCCCCAAAAATGGAAATACCTTGCTGGCTAAGAAGTTTAATAATAGCACCCCTGTCTTGTTTTACAGAAATGAACACAATAGCTAATGTAGGAGTAAATCCATCTGCCATAGCTTCTTGCATGCGGATGGAAATTTCCCCGCTATTACTTCCTTTGATAGATTTTGCTTTCATTTTTTTAATTGTTTTAGCAGTAGTAAATTATAAAATAAGCCAATATTTATAAAATTAAAAAGTTGTTGTACTTAACATTTATCAGGCTTTTACGATGTTTTGTTTAAAAGACTTGTTTATTTTTTTGTTGATTTTCCTTTGATCGATTTTGCTTTCATGTTTATTAATTTGTCATCCTGCCTGTCCCGGAGTATTTCGGGGGGCTTGTCGAAGCCTGCCTGTCGGCAGACAGGGATTATTTTTCTTTTAATGCTACCCAGCTGCAGGTAGTTCCATGAAATTCTGGTTTGCCTCCTGCAACAGTTCCAAACTCACCCAGGCTGAAAAAACCGGCCATAGGTTTTTGCCAGGTGTTGGCCAAACCTTCCAACTCTTCGGCTATCATGGGGCCAAGGGATTCATATCTGCCCACACAAGAGAACACCACCAATGCATCCGCGTCAGGAAGATTATTTTCTTTTACAGATCTTGAACTTTCAACTACAGCATCAATCACATCAAGATCGGGTGGTAGTGAAAAACGGAAAGTGGTTCCTTCCGGTAATGACTGCCCACACATCACTGCACGGGTTTCTTTATTGTAAAACAGTGTGGGTATCATAATAGGGCTGCTACCATTGCGGTTTACCTGTAATGGATAAGTGGTATTTAACCTTACAATATTATTTGCGCCGTTTTCTGACAAGCTTTCATCGCCGATATATTTTTCTACGATATCCATGGCTGGTTGATCATCTATGGTATGTATCCAGAGCCCTTCACTTTTGGTTACTTTTTTCTCTGTGCCTAAAGGTTTCCATCCCGAAATGGCAATGCCTTTCACATCAATTTTATCCTTATCAAGCACAAGACATAGTATGCCGTGTTCGCTGGATGTGCTATTGGTGAAAATTGTTCCTTGCAGATTTGTGGTATGACCTGCCATTCCGCCAATGATGGTAGCATTGGCTCCCACTTTTTCTACAATGCCGGCAATAATATCATCGGCAGGGGTTTTTGTATGCGTTGCCAGAATAATAAAA
>JANOUJ010000347.1:0-23574 GCA_031416815.1 Chitinophagaceae bacterium | reverse complement strand
GTTTCAATATTGTGACCTTTGTAAATAACCACGACTTCAGGGATGCATCAGGTTTTGCTTCCCTGGTTCGTAATAGTCCCAACCTGGCCTACGCGTATATTTTAACCAATAACCAGTTGGGTGTGCCTACAGTTTTTTACCTCGATTATTATGGCTACCCGGCACCGGCAGGTGGGCTATATGGTTATCATCCCACCAATCTTCCGCCGTATAAAACAGAAATAGACAGGCTGATGCTTGCACTGAAATTATACATCAACGGTTCGCCAACGGTTGATTACCTGAATCGTTTCGGTACGCCGTACACCAGTAATTTTATTGAAGGATCATCAAATAAAGCTTTGATCTATCAGTTAGAGGGCTTTGTGGCCAATGGTAGCAAGGATGTGATTGTGGCAATTAACTTTGGAAGCACAACTCTGAAGGTAGACCATGGAATTAATACAAGAGGAGGCGCCATTACCACAGGCACCAGGTTTACTGATATACTGGCACGCTCTGCGTTTCCTTTTCAGTTGGTAAGTGGCAGTGGCCAGGTGTATATTGAGTTGCCGCCGCGTAGTTACTCCGTTTGGGTACAGGGAAACGTATTTACGTTGCCTTTGTCATTGTTGTCTTTTAAAGGCAGGGAACTTGGCGCCAATACTGAACTTGAATGGAAGGTGAGCAATGAAACAGGCATTGTAAAATATGATGTGGAAAGATCAGTTAACCAAACAGATTTTAGAACCATTGGAAATGTGCCTGCTTTAAATAATACCGACAACACATCTACTTATAGGTTTACAGATAAAAAATTACCCCCTTCAGAATATTTATTTTACAGGTTAAAGATCGTTGATAATAATGGCGCTGAAAAATATAGTGATATCGTCAAGATAAAGAGAAACAACATCGGTTTTGATGTATTCGTGTCGCCGAATCCTGCGGCAGCAGCTAATTTACAATTGACGATAATTTCTTCCATTTCAAAAAATGTAACCATAACTGTTTTTAATGCAGCCGGTCAACAGTTGTATAAAGAGCAGCAAAAGATAGGCGCAGGCACTAACAGACAAGCTGTACCGGTTAAATTATTGCCAGCCGGAACTTATATATTATCTGTACAAGATGGTGAAAAAGAAATTCGCAAAAGCTTCGTCATACGGTAAATATTGACAGTCATTTTTACAGGCTGTAATTATTAAGTCAATACCTTATTTTTGTCGCCTCCCGATAAATCGGGAAATGCTATGGCAAAGGCAACTGCTGAAACTCCCTTAATGCAACAACACAATGCCATCAAGGCCAGGTACCCTGATGCCATCTTGCTGTTTCGTGTGGGTGATTTTTACGAAACCTTCGGACAGGATGCCATAACAACCGCTGCCGTATTAGGCATTATCCTTACCAAGCGCAATAATGGAAACCCCGATGCATCTGAACTGGCGGGATTTCCACATCATGCGCTCGATACTTATTTACACAAACTGGTGAAAGCCGGTTACCGGGTTGCCATCTGCGACCAGTTGGAAGATCCAAAGCTTGCCAAGGGAATTGTGAAACGGGGTGTAACAGAATTGGTTACGCCCGGTGTGGCCACCAGCGATAAATTACTAGAGCACAACAGCAATAATTTTTTGGCTGCCTTACATATGGAGGGAGAGAAGATAGGCCTTGCATTTTTAGACATCAGCACCGGTGAATTTTTTGTGGCCGAAGGCGATAAAGAATATGCCGATAAATTATTGCAGAGCTTAAAACCTGCTGAAGTTATTTTTCAGCGCAGCCAGCAAAAATATTTTAAAGAAAATTTCGGCACCAAATTTTTTACGTACACATTAGAGGAGTGGATTTTTGCTGAAGCCTATGCAACGGAAAGTTTATTAAAACATTTTGGCACACACAGCCTTAAAGGTTTTGGTATTGAGGGTCAGCAGATGGGCATTATAGCAGCCGGCGCCATTTTACATTATTTAAAAGATACCGAGCATCCAAACCTTGGCCATATTACCTCTATACAAAGAATTGACCGGGAAGATCATTTGTGGATGGACCGTTTTACAATACGTAACCTTGAATTGTTTGGTGGGGCAGAAGGAAGCCATACTTTGTTAAAGGTATTGGATAATACAGTTTCAGCAATGGGTGCCCGGCTGCTGAAACGCTGGATGGTATTACCATTAAACAATATTGTAAAAATAAATGAACGGCTGCATACGGTTGAATATTTAATAAAAGAAGTAGACCTCCGAAATAAGGTTTCGCAATACATAAAACAAGCGGGTGATGTGGAAAGGCTGGTGAGTAAAGTACCATTGAAAAAAGTTAATCCACGTGAAGTTTTACACATTGCAAAGGGATTGCAGCAAACCGCCTTGATAAAAGAGATCTGTGAAAATTCCTCCAACGAATATTTAAAAAGACTCGGTGATTCGCTCAACCCCTGTAAATATATTTTTGATAAGATAATTAAGGAATTAAATGAAAACCCGCCTGTGGCTGCATCAAAAGGGAATGTGATTGCCAGCGGTATCAATGAGGAGTTGGATGCATTGCGAAAGATCGCCAGTGGCGGTAAAGATTACCTTGTTGAAATTCAGCAAAGGGAAGCATTGGCAACCGGTATATCTTCTTTAAAAATAAGTTTCAACAATGTGTTTGGTTATTATTTAGAAGTAACTCATGTACACAAAACCAAAGTTCCGGAGAATTGGATCCGGAAGCAAACACTTGTTAATGCAGAGCGTTATATCACTTCTGAATTAAAAGAGTACGAAGAAAAAATTGTTGGGGCAGAGGATAAGATACTTGCTATTGAAATGCAGCTTTTTGAAGAATTGCTGAACGAATTACAGGATTATATTGCGCCCATGCAGGTGAACGGTCATGTGATGGCAGTATTGGATTGCCTTTGTTGTTTTGCCAACAACGCTTTGCAATTCAAATACAAAAAGCCGGCGCTGCAGGATGATTTTGTGCTGGATATAAAAGACAGTCGCCACCCGGTGATTGAAAGAAATTTGCCCGTTGGTGAAACTTATATCGCCAATGATATCAATTTAGATCCTTTGTCACAACAGATCATTATTTTAACCGGTCCAAACATGAGTGGTAAGAGCGCCATACTCAGGCAAACCGCATTGATAACGCTGATGGCGCACATGGGAAGTTTTGTTCCCGCAGGCGAAGCAAAAATTCCATTGACCGATAAAATATTTACCAGGGTAGGAGCAAGTGATAATTTAAGCGGAGGCGAAAGTACTTTTATGGTAGAGATGAATGAGACGGCAAGCATCATCAACAACCTTACCAAACGAAGTTTAATTTTACTGGACGAAATAGGAAGAGGCACATCAACCTACGACGGTATCAGCATTGCGTGGAGCATTGCAGAATTTTTGCACAACTCCGTTCATCAACCCAAAACATTATTTGCCACGCATTACCATGAGTTGAACGAACTGGAGAATAAATTCACCGGCATTAAGAATTTTCATGTAACCAATAAAGAAGTTGGCAATAAAATAATCTTCCTGCGTAAGCTGGCGCCCGGTGGCAGCATACATAGTTTTGGTATTCATGTGGCCCGTATGGCAGGCATGCCGCCACAACTCATTGACCGTGCCAACGAAATTTTAAAGCAGTTGGAAGAAAGCAGGGAAACGGCCGAAGGAATTAATCTTGATGACAGCGTAAAAAAATTATCTGCCCCCAAAATGCAACTTAGTATTTTTGATGCTCATTCTGCAACCTTTGATGAAATAAGAGGTTTACTGGAAGCAGTGGATATAAATCGTTTAACACCTGTGGAGGCTTTGCTTAAATTGCAGGAGATAAAAGGGAAAGTGAAGTAAGGCATTTAATTTGTTGCAGGTTGTGTAATGCTCCGGATTTCATCATCAATCCTGTTAAAATCATATTAACACTTGCAGCATTAATGTCGCTAAAGAGGTCTTTTGTATAATTTCGCATACTTATGATAAAAAGGTTACTAACGCCGATCGGTCTACTTCTTTCTGTAGTTTTATCTACTTATGCTCAGCCCTGTTCTACAATTCCCGGCATGTCGCCCGGTAATGCTTTACCGGTTTGCGGAACCTCCGTATTTCACCAGGATGTTGTAATAAATTGCAGCGGCCTTGATGTAGCCCAGGTAGGATGCGCTGTTGGTGCAAGTTCAGCCAGTTCTTTCTGGTACAAGTTCACCTGTTTTCAAACAGGTTCGTTGGGCTTTTTGATCAGTGGTATTTCAAGTACGGATGATTACGACTGGGTTTTGTTTGATATTACCGGCCGTAATCCCAATGAGGTATTTTCGAACTCATCGTTGGCGATCTCTATAAACCTCTATGGTACCGGCGGCTCACCAGCCCCATTTCCTGAATCGCCTACGGGTTGCCGGCCGGGAGCTACCGGTAATGTTCACTGCGATGGTTATTCTAATGGCAACACACCATTTAATGCCATGCCTACGATCACCGTAGGGCGAAGTTATTTATTGATGGTAACCAATTGGACAAGAAGTACTGCAGGATATGATCTTTCTTTCACCGGTGGTACAGCCAGTATCACCGACCCCAAAGAGCCACATATGGAAAGTGCCAGGGCAATTTGTGATGGGATAAGTGCCAGTATAAAAATGAATAAAAGAATGAAATGCAACAGCCTTACGGCAAGCGGTAATGAGTTTACCATTACGCCTGCTGTGGCCAATGTTATTTCCGCAACAGGTTATGGCTGCAACCCTGCTTTTGATATGGATTCGGTATTAATCACTTTTGATGCGCCGCTTGCTCCGGGCAATTATACCATCAACATAAAAAAAGGAACACCGGATGGAAATACCATACTGGACAACTGTGACAGGCAGATACCTGAAAATGAAAGTATCCCCATGATCGTTTATCCCTTGATTCCTACGCCGATGGACAGTATTTCAAAATTAGGTTGTGAACCGGATAAGATACAGTTAGTGTTCCGGAAAAACATGTTATGTGATAGCATTGCTCCTGATGGCAGCGATTTTGAGGTCATTATGCTTGCAGGCTCCGAGCCTGTTACTGTGGTAAGTGCTGCCGGTAATTGCGATGCAAACGGACTGACACGAATTATAAAGGTAACACTGGCTACAACTTTATCTGCATCTCCAATCAAAACAAAAGGTACTTACATGATTCGTTTGAAGGTTGGTAGCGATGGCAATACCATTGTAGATGAATGTGGACAGGCAACCCCTGCGGGTGCCACCCTTACTTTCAATACCAAAGACACCGTGAACGCCGATTTTAGTTATGCCATTAAATATGGTTGCGACAGGGATACCATCAATTATTTTCATGATGGCAACAATGAAGTGAATTTCTGGAAATGGAATTTCGACAGAACAAGAAGCAGTAGTCTGCAAAACCCAACAATCTTGTATGGCGCACCGGGGCTTAAGAAAACTTACTTAATTGTATCCAACGGTGTTTGCCGCGATAGCAGCGATACGGTTTCTATATTTATAGATAATGTGGTGAAGGCTGCGTTTGAAGCAACTGCTGTTGTTTGTCCAAACGAATTGGCGTCATTCACAAATAACAGTACCGGCAATATTGTAAGCTGGCGCTGGGATTTTGGCAACGGCATCATCAGCAATTCACCCAACCCGGTTCCGCAATCTTACCCGGTTCCAAGGGCTACCATCAACGTTTTTCCGAGATTAATTGTACAGAATAACCGCGGTTGTTTGGATACTGTCATACAAAAAATTGTGGTGCCCAACAGTTGTTATGTTGCTGTGCCCAATGCATTTACACCCAATAGAGACGGTCTTAATGATGAATTGTATCCTTTAAATGCCTATAAGGCAACCGACCTGTTGTTCCGTGTGTTTAACCGTGTTGGCCAACTTGTTTTTGAAACCCGTGACTGGACAAAAAGATGGGATGGAAGATTTAAAGGACAACCGGCTGATGTTGGAACTTATGTTTGGATACTCATTTATACCCATATTGACACAGGAAAAAAAGTACAGCAGAAGGGGGCAAGTATTTTATTACATTAACGCTTGATACTAGATACTGGATACTAGTTTCTGGATAGAGTTCAATTGTTGAAAAGCTTTTTGATGTTTCAGGGTCTCTCCAGAATCAAGCATCCAGTATCGGTTCTTTCATCTTCCCAACATTTTTCGTTCATCTCTTTCCTCACGCAGCATTGCCCCGAAATCCATTTTGCGTACTATAGTTTTTATTACCAGTGCAATTCGTTTTGTTTTGGTGGAGTCTGTTTTGGCGCTTTCTATCCATTTGGTAAAATAGTTGCGATGGCCTTGTGGCAGGCTGTTGAAATATTTCAACGCTTCGGGTTCATCCTGTAAACATTCCAATAATTCTGTAGGTGGAAGGATAGGAGCATGATCCATCTCCAGTTGCACTTTAACTGTAGCGCCTTTTCTTTTACCAATGCCTTTGCGGATTGCAGCATTAACCGTTAAAATAAATTCCCCCTTGCCCATCGGTATCAACGCCAGCTTCTCCACATTAAAATCATCCACCTTACCTTTTACCCGGTACGATTTTTTTACACCAGGGTTTAATTTTTCGGCAATGGCTGCTGGCACCAGGATATAGGTCCAGCCTGTCTTTTCACCCTGCCGGGCAAATTGTAATATGGTAGTGTTAAAGGAAAGGATGGGTACAAGATAAAAAATATTCAGCTTTATTAGTTGTTTACATCAGGATCAATGTAAGCCTGATGCTTGTTATTGAGGACAAAATACTACCTTGCTTTCATTCATTGTCTGTTTGGTTAAACCCTAAGTGACCCACGAAACCCCCTGCCGCCATAATAAGATTCGGCACCGTTATGATACGTAAAGACTGTGTTGTAGCGGCGGTCACAAAAAATTGCACCGCCCAGTTTCCTGATGTCAGCAGGCGTGTTAACCCAGCTTGATGTTTTCAAATCGAAATTCCTTAACTTCTGTAACTCCCGGTATTGTTCTTCAGATAAAAGTTCAATGCCCATCTCGTTGGCCATATTAACAGCGCTGTCTTCCGGCTTGTGTTCTTTTCTTGCTGCCAGCGCTTCATGATCATAACAAATACTTCTGCGGCCTTTGGGGCTTTCTGGTGAACAATCATAAAAAATATATTCGCCTTTCTTTTTATCATGGCCAATAACATCGGGTTCACCGCCTGTTTCTTCCATGGCATTGAGTGACCAGAGTTTGCCGGAATTGCCTTCCAGTTTCACCTGAAGGTCAGCCCAATTCAGGCCCTTATGGCGGTTCATATTCTTCTCAAAACGGGCCTTCAACGTTTTTAGTAATTCCTCACGTTGCTTTGATGATAATTCTTTTTTCATTTATTAAAATTATACGTCCCGAAGAGTTCAGTTACCCATCAACCTGCCTTTTTGCGCTAAATATTCTTCCTGCGTAATAGCACCTTTCTGTAGCAATGAAAATAATTTATCAAGTTCATCGGCGATCATTTGCTGGGATGGTTGGGCACCCAGGTTGGTACGGGCAATGGCTTCTGCCAGTTGAGTAGCCTGGTTACTGATCTGGATTTTTTTATATTCTTCCTGGGCGTGGGTGATGGTATCTTTTAATAATTTGGGATGATGAATGAGCATATATTTTGTTTCGCCCATTTCGGCAGCTGTTTGTATATCTACATTGCCAAAACCAAAGATGCGTCCCCAAACGCTTTGGTCGTACTCCACATTATTTATTTTATCCAGCGGGCTTTCTTTGGAGTATCGTGTAATGAAACCGGTCTCATCAATAATGCGCAGGTTGGTTACCGACCACAGGTTGTGCCGCCAACTTATGTATTCAAATAACGGGTAAAGCGCAACAATTAAAATGATGATCCATATCGCAGTGCTGTCTGTTCGCCAGATCAACAAAAAGACAGTTAATAAAATCCAGGCAAAAAAAGGCAGTACAAGTTTTAACCAATGCTGCCTTGTTATCAATAATATTTTTTCATCTTTTTTGAGTGCCGTACGCATGGGACAACGTTTAATGGGTTTAATGGTTTAACTCGCTACATCGTTCTGTAAGATAATAAAAACTTTAAACCTTTATATTTTCTTCATGCTGACGCTATGCTATGCCTGCCTGCTATCTGCAACGTGCATTTTAGCGATAGCTTATTGTGAAAGTAAAATAGAATTCTGGATATTGTATTTTAAAATAATTTGTCCTACATTTCGTAGCAGTTGAACTCACCCAAAACTTTTTTATGAAAATCTCAAACATTTATTACTGCCACGAATGTCGTGTTTCTCATCACAGGGCTATCAAAGATCTGAAAAATTCTTTTTTGGAAAAGCCTTCAAACTTAAGAGGCGTTTCAAAAACAGATATGTCAATACTGGAAGATTATGCAAGGAAAAATGTGATCAAAAAACCAGCGCATGTTACTTCATTATCGAGGATGGCTACAGAGCGGAGTAAGGAATGGGAAAAAGGACGAAGGCTTACCGTTTCTTTTTTGGGCGGGAAAAAGGAAGTGAGAGACCGTGTTATCAGGCATGCAAAAACCTGGATGGACTATGCCAATATTGAATTTGATTTTACCCCACGCAATAAGCCAGGTAATATTCGGATAGCATTTGACAAAGATGATGGCTCCTGGAGCTACCTGGGAACAGATATATTATCAGAAGACCTGACCTTGCCTACCATGAATCTGGGCTGGTTAACGCCAACTACCAACGACCTAGAGTATAGCCGTGTGGTGTTGCATGAATTTGGCCATACGCTTGGTTGTATACATGAACATGAACGGCCTGATCATGGCATACCATGGAATAAGCCGGCCGTATATAAATATTACAAGGAAACAAATGAATGGGGTAAGAAAGTAGTTAATGAACAGGTTTTTTCTAAATATGACCGGAGCCTGATACGGGCAAACAAACTGGATAAAAAGTCCATTATGATGTACTCGGTGCCCGAAGAACTTACAATCGGAGATTTTTCAATTGAACCGAATGATTTTTTATCTGAAGCTGATAAAAAATTCATTGCAAAGCTTTATCCGAAGAAATAATTTTTTTAAATTAGCTGAACATCCTTTCGGGATGTAGCGCAGCCCGGTAGCGCACTTCGTTCGGGACGAAGGGGCCGCTGGTTCGAATCCAGTCATCCCGACAAAGTGGCCGTCTCGGTTTGTACCGGCATCATCCAGTCAATTTTTGATAAGGCAGTATTACTTGCCTTTTTTATTTTTCAGTTGGTATATTTGAAGCATTAACTCTGTGAAAATGAAAAAATCAATTATTAAAATTCCGCTGCTGCTTTTTCTTCTCAATATATCTGCTCAACTTAAAGGGCAAAATAGTACGTTGAATTTTTACCAGGCAATTGAGGGAGATAGTGTGGTTATGTTCTTTGATCATAGGTCTTATTTCAGGGAATTGGAATGTGCGACCAATAAAAGATATACCCGTATTGATAGTTTAGGAAATTTTTTTCAATCTTTTGTTGATAGTACCAATAATAAGCTACTGGGAAAGGGATACTATATTGATGGTCTAAAGAACGGACCCTTCGAAATTTATTATCTCAATGACAAGCTGCAAAGCAAGGGTGAATATCATGATGGGGTACCAGTTGGTAAATGGGTTTATTATTACGAAAATGGCCAGCCGGAAAGAACACTTACCATAACACCGGAAGGTACGCTTGTCTCCGATTTTTATAATAATAAAGGGCAACACACAATTATAGATGGAAATGGTTATTTCAGCGGGCCTGTAAATGCACATGAAAATTTTCCGAATAAAATTATAGCCTCTGGAAATATAGTAAATGGTAAACCTGATGGTAATTGGATATCTTACTATGAAAAAGATGTTTATTGTACAGAAGTATTTTCTAAAGGGCAAAATGTACGGGGAAGTTTTCCCAATAGCATGATAGAAGCAAAAAAGAAATACAGTGGCATTTCTTTTCTGAATACTTTTTTCCTGTTTAATTATATGGATAAACTCGAAAACTTTAAAACGTCAGCTTGTCCTGTTTTTAAACAAAATAAAAATGCTGTTACTCAATCTTTTAAAATTGAACTGGAGAATTTCAAGTCGTATGCCAATGATAATATCAGGGATGTAGTTCAAAAGGATATACAAAGGGGTAATTTTAGTGATTATCTGATGGGCGAAAACAGGGTCATCTTTGGTTTTAGTGTAAATGAGAAAGGTGTTCCGGAAAAATTTACCCAGCATACGGGTTGGGGCGACCAGTTCTTATATCCAATAACTAATGCCCTGCGTGCATTTGCAAGGTTTCCGCCCCGCACTGAAAAAATATTTATTCATATCATCATTACCATAACCGGTGGTACTACGTATTCGTACCGGTTTTATTTTTCCGAATCTATGTCTATGTATTGATGATTTTCTCTCCGGGTAAAATCTACAGTTGCAGCAAGCCCGCTTTATACAAGGTACTCACCGGTTTATTATCCCAGAATAATTCAAAGTCTTCAAGATCGGCGTTTTCATAATCAGTTTTTACTTCCTGAAAGGTTAATGTTTTTGGGCTTGATACAAAGGCGAGCTGTAAAATTTTGGCTAACCATTCTCCCTGTTTTTTATCAACCTTAATATTGATGGTCTCTTTTTTTGTTTCAAAGGTTAGCGATAATAATTCCCACTGGTTGCCTTTTTTACTCTTGATGATGGCTTCTGTTTTGGGCTGATTGCCCAGGAAAAGAATTTTTGTATTTGGGTTTGAGCTTACCAGTTCAACTTCTTCAATGGCCTTAATAATATAATCGGGTGCAACTGTTGTACGGGGTATTTTATGATCAAACCATCTCTGCAATGGATAATCAAAACAAGTGCCGTGCATATAATTCAGTAAAGATTTTTTTAATCCAAAGCTGAAACTTTCATGATCGGCGCCGGTGGGGTCGATATGGGCAATATCATTATTGGCAAATGTGCCAATGGCTTCCGATACTTTTTTGACTGAATATTTTTCCGGCTCCAAACCAACCGGGCTGTGGGCCGTCATGGTAAACAGATGCCAGAAAGCAGATTGTAAAATACCGGCTTCAAAAAGTTGTCGCACCATTTCTAAAGAGTCAATAGTTTCCTGTGCGGTTTGTGTAGGAAAGCCATACATGAGATAGGCGTGTACCATAATGCCGGCTTCAGTAAAATTTTTATTGACTTTTGCCACCTGCGCAACGGTGATTCCTTTTTGTATCAGTTCAAGTAACCGGTCCGAAGCAACTTCCAGCCCGCCGGAGATGGCAATACAACCAGATGCTTTT
Organism: Chitinophagaceae bacterium; assembly: GCA_031416815.1. Classification (GTDB taxonomy): domain Bacteria; phylum Bacteroidota; class Bacteroidia; order Chitinophagales; family Chitinophagaceae; genus Ferruginibacter. The sequence goes on along the minus strand of JANOUJ010000347.1, from coordinate 12,310 downwards.
AATAAAATGCAGAGGTCTCTTGTAAAACTTTTTTCAAATCGTACATTGGCCCACCAGCTAACGGTTAATTTTCTGCGAATGATCTCAATGGCCAATGCACGCATTAAGGCAGGCGGTGCCGCTTCATCTACAAAGTGAAAACCGTTTTGCCCTGTTTGGGCGATCATTTCCTCCATGCGGTCGCAAAGCAATGATGCAGTAATGGGCTCATAATTTTTTATATAGTCTAAACTAATATCGCAGAAAGTGCATTTGCCCCAGTAACATCCATGAGCCATGGTAAGTTTATTCCAGCGGCCATCACTCCACAAACTGTGCATGGGGTTTATCACTTCAATAGCCGAAATGTCTTTGTCTAAATAAAAATCGCTGTAATCGGGCGTGCCTACCTGGCCCTGTTTGTAATCGGTGCATGTTGTGTTGTTGATGTAAGTGACCTGTCCGTTTACAAGTGTGAACGTTCTTTTAAGTTCAGAAATTGGTATTGCACTACCACGGTCAGACGAGGTCGTCAGACCGATCGCCGCATGGTCTGACGTCCTCGTCTGACCATGTGGTAAAGAAGAAGCAATACCTAAATGATTCAATAGAATTTCAACCGGTGCCTCGCCGTCATCCAGCGTAATAAAATCGTAAAAATCAAAAACACGGGCATCAGTTAAAGAACGAAGTTCGGTATTTGCAAAGCCACCGCCCATAGCTACTTTAACGTCGGGGTAATTTTTCTTTATCCATTGGCCACAACGCAGGGATGTATATAAATTACCGGGGAAGGGAACAGAGATAGCAACCAATTTTGGTTGTACCATTTCCATTTTCTGTTGTAAAATATCAATGAGTATTTTATCCAGATAAGTATAGTCCTGTTGCAGTGCTTTGTACAGTTCATCAAAACTGTTTGCTGATCTTCCCAACCGTTCAGCATAACGACTAAAACCAAAATGTTCATCCACGGTTTCTTTAATGAGGTCACTCAGGTCTTCCAGGTACATCGTAGCAATATGTTTGGCTTTATCCTGCGTACCCATATTGCCAAATGCCCATTTCAGATCATCTAATTGTGCAAAGCGTTCAGCTTCAGGTAAAAAATCACGCTTGCAAATTAAATGTGCAAGGGTAGGACTTTTGCCCTGCAAGAACAACATCACTGCATCAACGGTATTGATATAATCATTTTGCAGCGCAATTATTCTTGCTGCATTTGCAGTGAGTTCTTTTTGTATTGCTTTAATTTCTGCGAATAAATTTTGTAAACCTGTTTTTGAAAATAATGCAACGGTAACTTCAATGCCCAGGTCGGCCTGGAAGGAACTGATATTCTTAGTATTGAGAAAACCTTTCAGGTAAGCCGTAGCGGGGTAGGGCGTATTAAGCTGTGTAAATGGTGGTGTGATTAAAAAGATATCAGTGCTCAAGCCGGGATGTTTATGAGCAAAAATATTCTTTTATTTCCTACGGAAATATAATATTGCCACAGAAGCGCTGAAGCACAGAAACCTGATTTGTATTTTTCTGTGTTCCCGTGTTTCCGTGGCAATTCCATTTTTGCCGCAGGCAAAATTTTCTGATGTAAATTGCAGCATGACTCCTGAAAGAAACGAGCGCCTCACTTCAGTCCTAAACAGACGCCAGCCAGATCTTACCGTATTACTGGAAAATGTTTTTGATCCCCATAACATATCTGCTGTAATGCGAACCTGCGATGCGGTGGGCATACAGGATATTTATATTTTAAACAGCAAAATTGCGCCACACAAAAAATGGGGAGCCAAAAGTTCGTCGAGTGCAGCCAAATGGCTTACAGTGCATCAGTTTACTGATGCTACCGATTGCTTTTGTGAACTGCGTAAGCATTACAAAAAAATTTACACAACACATTTGAGTACCGATGCGGTTGGCTTACACGACCTGGATTTAACGGAACCTGTCTGTCTTGTTTTTGGCAACGAACACAGCGGTGTTAGTGAAGAGATCATCGCCATGGCCGATGGCAATTTTATCATACCGCAGGTTGGCATTATTAAATCACTCAATATTTCCGTTGCCTGTGCAGTAAGCCTATATGAGGCGTACCGCCAAAAAACAAATGCTGGCCATTATGCCCAGGTGAAGCTGGAAGGCGAGAAACTGTCTTCTCTTCGTAATGAATGGGGATTTTTAGAAGAATGATTTTTTTGCCGGTAAGTCGGCAAGCCGTTTTTATTTAATATTAAATTTGTGTAGATAGTTCCCGTCTTTCCGTCTTTCCGGAAAAATTGGTAAACCTATCTGAGTCTGCCTCATTTCCAATAACTTTATTGCTCAAACATAATTGTATGAAGAAAATATTTCTCCCGTTATTTTTATTGATCTGCATCAACATTTCTGCACAAACCCCGTCTGCCGGACAGGCAGGCAAAAAACCTTTAGACCATTCTGTTTATGATGGCTGGAAAAGTGTGGGTGAAAGGCTGATCAGCAATGATGGCCGTTATACAGTGTATGCTATTAATCCGCAAGAGGGAGATGGAGATCTGATCATTCAGCATACAACAACTTTAGAAAAGAAAACTGTTGCCCGTGGGTATGGTGCTGTGATAACAGAAGACAGCCGCTATGTGGTATTTAAAATAAAACCCGTCTTCCAGGAGACCCGCCAGGCAAAAATTAAAAAGAAAAAAGCCGATGATATGACCAAAGATTCAATTGGCATTATTGAATTGGGTAAAGATGCCGTGGTGAAATTTGCAAGAGCCAAAGGATTTAAAACTCCTGAAAAGGGGTTTGGTTTTGTTGCTTATCAAATGGAGAAGGCGCTGCCTGATACCACTAAAAAAACTAAAAAAGCGCCGGTTGTTGATTCTTCAAAAGCAAATATTGATATGCTGGTGAAATTGGCCGACTCTGTTATCCGTAAATCAATTGAATCTGTGAATGCACAAAATCTTACCAAAGAAGAAATGATCGGGGCAGCCAATAAAGCAGTTAAAGAAATTATTAAAAGAGCTAAAGATGAAACAGTGATGGAAGAGATAAATGATGCTGAAGGTGATGATGCTCCCGGCGCAGGAGCAGCAGCAGAAGGCACCGACCTGGTGGTACGAAGACTAAGCGATGGCAAAGAAAAAACTTTTAAACTGGTAAGTGATTATGCATTTGATAAAAAAGGAACAAGGCTGGTTTTAAAAACCACTAAGGCCGCTAAAGACAGCAACAGTATTGCTTTTGTATTGTTGTATAACCTGCAGTCGGAGAAGACCGATACGCTCATGCGGAGCCTGAATGAAGGAAAAAATTTCACTTTTGATGAAGAAGGTACGCAACTTGCTTTTGTTGCCGAAAGAGACAGCAGTACGAAGGCACTTCAAAAATTTTACAAGCTCTGGTACTTTACCAACGGACAGGACAGCGCAAAACTGGCTGCTGAAAAGAATACCGTGGGAATGCAACTTGGGTTTACCATCAGCGAAAATGCAACCGTAAAATTCAGCAAGGATGGTAAAAAATTATTTTTCGGCACGGCGCCCATCACAGCTGCAAAAGATACTACCTTGGTTGATTTTGAACTGGCACGCCTGGACGTATGGCACTATAACGATGATTACCTGCAACCGATGCAGCTACGAAATTTAAGCAATGAATTAAAGCGCAGCTACATGGCTGTAATGAGGCCCGGCGCTGATAGAATAACACAATTAAGTAACGGCGAACTTGAAAATATTGTGCTGGTTGATGAAGGCAATGCAGATTGGGTTTTAGGAACGAGCAACAAAGGAAACCGAATTTCTATGCAATGGGAGGGACGCACCAGGTCAACTGCCTGGGCCATTAGCACTGCAGATGGAAGCAAACGTTTGATAAAAGCAAGTTCCCTTAGCAATTTTGGAGTATCACCTGGCGGCAAATATGTATTTTGGTATGAGCCTGACACTAAAAATTATTTTACCTGGAATACCATAACCGGTGTTACAAAAAACATCAGCGATAAAATTAAAGAACCATTGTATGATGTGGAGAATGATGTACCCGATTATCCCAGCCCAGCTGGCATTACAGGCTGGACAGAAAATGATCAGTATTTTCTTATCAACGATGTGTATGATATCTGGCAAACAGACCCTGACGGTGCAGGTCAGCCCAGGAATTTAACCAATGGTTTTGGTAAAAAGAACAAAACTGAGTTTAATTATATTAATCTTGACAGGGAAAAACGTTTTATTAAAGTTGATGAAAATATTTTACTGCGGTCGCAGGATAAAGCGAGCAAGTTTGGCGGTTTCTATACTAAAAAAGTAAATGAGGTTGGCGACCCTGCTTTGCTTGCAGCCGGGCCATATAGTTTTGGCAATCCTGTAAAAGCTAAAGATGCGGAGCAATATATTGTTCAACGTAGCAATGTTAGTAAAAGTGAAATGTACACAACAAGCGATTTAAAAAATCTTACACAATTAACTGATATTGCTACCCAGCAAAAAGAATACAACTGGTTAACAGGCGAGCTTGTAAAATGGAAAATGTTTGATGGCAAAATGAGTGAAGGTTTATTATTTAAACCTGAAGATTTCGATCCAAAGAAAAAATATCCGGTCATCTTTTATTTTTACGAACGCAATGCCGATGGCTTGTATGCCTATCGTGGGCCTGCACCCAGTGCATCAACAGTTAACATCGCATATTTTGTTAGTAACGGCTACCTGGTTTTCGACCCTAATATTTATTATAAAGATGGCGAACCTGGCAACAGTGCTTATAACAGCGTCGTGAGCGCCGCAAAATATTTATCAAAAATGCCGTGGGTTGACAGTACCCGCATGGCGCTGCAGGGACAAAGCTGGGGCGGTTACCAGATTGCCTACCTGGTTACCAAAACCAATATTTTTAAAGCTGCATGGGCCGGTGCACCGGTTAGTAATATGACGAGTGCTTATGGCGGCATTCGCTGGGGCACCGGATTGAACCGCCAGTTTCAATACGAAAAATCGCAGAGCAGGATCGGTGCCACATTATGGCAACGTCCCGATCTGTACTTAAAAAATTCGCCCCTTTTTGCTGCCGATAAGGTAACCACACCTTTGGTAATGATGCACAATGATGCTGATGGCGCAGTGCCCTGGTACCAGGGCATAGAATTTTTTACAGCATTGCGCCGCCTGAATAAAAAAGTATGGCTGCTGCAATACAATGGCGAAGACCATAACCTGGTGGAGCGTAAGAACCGCAAAGATCTTTCTGTAAGGTTGGGGCAGTTTTTTGATTATTATTTAAAAGATGCCAAACCAGCCAAATGGATCAAAGAAGGTTTGCCGGCAACAGAGAAAGGAAAGGATTGGGCACTTGGAATAGAGTAATTTTTTTGGAAAATGCTTCAGTTTGGATTGCTGTTTTAATGTAGTGAGCTGTCTCCACCAGTTGGCGGATGTCGAAGGTGGGTTGCATAATAGAATCATACCGGCTTCGACAGGCTGGTAATGACAAGTATTTTAAAGCATTAAATTCAATTTTTTGCAAAATTGAATTTAGCCACTAAGACCCGAAGGCACAAAGGAAAATGCGTAGCATTTTTCTACTTCGTGCCTTTGCGCCTTCGTGGCAAACCTGTTTTCTCAGCTAAGCTGAGAAAAAAAATTTTCTTTTTGTCATTTGTAATGAGCTTAAAAATTTTTACGAGTGCCTCAGCCTGAGAGCCGATGAAATGATACAGTATCATTTTTTTATAACACAAGTATGCAACAGGAATAGTTACGTATATTTAGGGCCGTATTTTATAACAAGTAACATTCATTCATTATGATCAGGTTAATCTGTACCGCTCTGCTTAGTTTAACATTTTTTGTTTCTTCCGGGCAATCGAAATTTACCACCAGGGACAGTATCAACATGTTTTGCGACCGATTGATGCAGACTTTGGCGGACGGTAAATATTCCGAAGCAATACAGCTGTTCACCCAAAAATCTGTGATGGACGCCAGCGTAATTGATAATGTTGACAAAACACTCAATGAACAAATGCCGGGTATCTTGCCCTATTACGGTAAGATCGTTGGCTACGAAATGATCGAGGAAAAAGTATTAAAAAATGCACTGGCACGCAGGAAGTACATTCTTAAATTTGAATTTTACTTTCTCACTTTCGATTTTATTCTTTATAACAACAATAAAGGGTGGACAGTTTCCAATTTTTATTATAAAGATGAAACAAAAGAACTTTTTTAAACTGACCGGCGTCAAATTTTAATAATGAAAATTCAAGTTGATGATACGATCAGTTTGGAGTGTCTTGAAGAGATCCATGCGGAATCTTTATTGAACCTGGTGAACGCCAACCGCATTTATTTAAGAGAATGGCTGCCCTGGGTTGACCAAATGCAAACCGTTGAGAATTTTAAATACTACATCAGTGATACAAAAAAGCGTGCCGCCAATAAAACGGATTTCGGCTACGCCATTATTATTGATAAAAATATTGCAGGCCGGATCGGTTTGCATCACATCAACCATCAATCTAAAATTGGCGAAATAGGTTATTGGCTGGCCGATGGTCTGCAGGGCAGGGGTATCGTTACCAAATGTTGTGCAGCAATGATCGATCATGGCTTTACGCAGCTCGGCCTGAACCGTATTGAAATCAAATGCGGCACGGGTAACGATAAGAGCCGGGCCATTGCAGAAAAACTACAATTTAAACAGGAAGGAATTTTACGCCAGGCTGAATTACTGAATGGAAGATTCATTGATCTGTATTTGTATGCCATGCTTAAAGACGGTTGGGGAAAGATCAGCCTTTGATAATATCATTGATGATGCCGATATGGTGCCCGGTATGAATCTTAAGCATTTTGATGGTAGCCTTTACATTCAAATCGCCAAAATAAGGATGTTTAAAATAATTATTGGGATGCAAAGTACGTAACACAGGCAGCCGGTTTTTCAGCAATTCAATTGTATTTTTCATTTCTGCTGCATTCATTGGCTCTTTCGGCTGTACCGAATCCGGTGCCTTTCCTCTTCCTCTTGGAATTTTATTGAGGGTGTAAACAAATGTTTTGTTGAGGTTAAACTTCCACCGGTAAATTTCAGCATTGGATTTTTCCACTGCCAGAATAATTTGCAAACCCACCAGCAGGCTATGGTGAATATGCCAGCCAACCGAACCTCCCGAAACAGATGCATTTATTTTTTCGCTGTGCGGAATTTTTGTTTCCAGTTCGTCTATCAGTGAAATTAATTTTTTCATATATAGTTTTAATATTCGGCGGAGCTGCCTGTTTTTGTTTGTGGTGCATGTGTTGACATTTTCTTTTTTTGCACAGTTCGTGATATAGGCAGTGCTGCTGTTCGTACTAAGTGCCACATTTGTAGTTCATACATAGTTGTTAAAGGCTATTTACATTCAATGCTTCACTGTTGGAAGTCTTCACAAACCCTTGCAATTCCGTGGGCTTTAGAAGTTGTCAGGTTGCAGGAATATATATTTCAAAAGTTGCTCCTTTGTTTAGTTCACCCTTTGCGGTGACAATACCGTGGTGATTCTCTACAATTTTTTTTACTATTGAAAGTCCAATGCCTGTTCCGTTGTATTCTTTTTTGCTATGCAACCGTTGGAATACTTCAAATATTTTTTCGTTGTATTGTTCTTCAAAACCAATTCCGTTGTCGGAAACTGTGATATGGCAATATTTATTTTTGGGTGAGAGTTTTTCATTTTTGAGTTTCATACCGTTTGCAATCTCGCTTTTGATTTGTATTAGTGGGGGATGGTTCGGGTTAGAAAATTTTAGTGAGTTACCAATAAGGTTGTGCAGGAGTTGCCGAAACTGAAAAGGTATTATTTTTGCATCACATAATTGGTTTGCTTCAATAATTGCATGTTTCTCCTGCAGTTCTTCCTTTAAGTCTTCTTTAACTTCAGCAATAATTTCATTAAGGTCAGTGATCTCAAAATTTCGCTCGGTTGTGTTGGTGCGTGAGTAGGCCAGTAGATCCTGAATGAGTGTTTGCATTCTTTGGGCCGCATCCTGCATTCGGTTAAACATATCTTTGCCATATTCTGATAAATTATTTTCTTCTTTCTCTGTGATGCGTGATGCAAAGGTTTGAATTTTACGCAAAGGTTCCTGTAAATCGTGACTTGAAACATAGGCGAATGATTCAAGTTCCTTGTTCATTTTTTCAAGCTGTTCATTTTGGTTTTTAAGCAGTGTTTCGGATTTTTTTCTTTCAGTAATATCCTGGTAAGATGTTACTGTATAACTTTCAGTGCCTATTCTGATCAATTCAAATGAAACGATAGCTGGAAATGTTTCTCCATTTTTCCGGGTGTAACATATTTCAAAATCCTTCATTTTTTCCGATTGTTTTAACTTTAAAAGAAGGGCTTCCGTTTCTTCTTTTGATAATGCCTGAACTTCTGCAAGAGAACGGTTTTCATGAATGTATCCGAATATCAAATCAATTACTCTTTGGTATTCTTCAGGATCCATCAAATTCATTTCCTCCGAAGAATTGCCGATTACTTCCTCTTTAGTGTAACCAAATGCATTGTAAAAAAGGTTATTGGCATATTTTATTTTATTGGTTTTAATTTCGGAAAGCGTCATGGGGACCGGATTGCTGTCGAAAATTTTATAAAATCGCTCCTCACTAATTTTCAATTCTTCCTCATATTTTTTCTGCTCTGTTACATCCTGTGCAGTTCCCGACATTCTGATAACATTCCCATCACCATCAGTAAATACTTTTCCTGTTGAACTTAAAATCCGAACTTTTCCATCAGCACATTCAGCCTTATGGAAAAACGAGTATGGCTGATGGTCTTTAAACGCCTGTTGTACTATGGAATTTACATATTCCCTGTCATCAGGATGAACATACTTGAGATAACTCTCATAGTCGGCTTTAAATTCCTGTGGGGATAAGCCGTAAATTCTAAATAGTTCATCTGACCAATTTATTTTATTTGTTCGCACATCCCATTCCCAGCTTCCAATATGAGCCAGTTGCTGCGCTTCCATCAATTGATTGGTCTTACTTTGTATGGTTTCTTCGGCCTCTTTGCGTATAGAAATGTCACGTATAAACCCGATAAAGATATAGCGGTCATCTATTTTAGATGTTGATATTTTCAGCTCAACGGGAAACTCACTGCCATTTTTCTTTAAAGCTGACAACTCTATAGGTTTATTGATTACAGGTCCTTCACCGGTTCTTAAAAAATGGTTCATCCCCTTATCATGAGCTTCGCGATACCGCTTCGGAATGATTGTTTCTGTCAATGTTTTTCCTATCACCTCAGATTCCTTCCAACCGAAAATCAGTTCTGCTTCGGAATTCCAACTCTTGATAATTCCATTTTCATCAATTGAGATTATCGCATCGGGTGCGTGCTGAAGGATGGTTTGCATACGTTCAGTGCTTCGTTTCAGATTTTCACCTAATGTTTCCGATAGTTCAATTTGTTCCTGTATTTCAGTTTTCGAACCTATCCAAATTTTGACGTTGCCTTTTTCATCCTTTATTGCAGTTGCCCGAACAAGATGCCATAAATATTTTCCATCCTTACGCAGAAGTCGTGCTTTATTTTCGAAGTCCTCACCTGTATTAATTGAGTGCTCCCATTTCTGTTTTGTATGAGGCCAATCTTCCGGATGAATAATTTTTTTCCAGCCCCAATCTTTTAATTCCTCGAATGCGAGCCCGGTATAGTCAAGCATTACCTGGTTAAAGTAATTTCTGTTTCCCTGTGCATCAGCAGTCCATACTTTTTGCGGCATTCGTTCTGCCATTTGGCGAAACTGTTCTTCGCCTTCTTTTTGAACGCTTATATCAGTGTTAGTGCCAATCCAACGGATAATTTTTCCTTCATCATCACGCAAAGGCAACACAAGCGTAAGAAATGGACGAAAAATATTATCCGCACCTTTCAATGGAAATACCATTTCAAATGGCTCACCAGAATTGATGGAGTGTTCCCATTTTTCCAGGACTTTGGGTAACTGTATGGGATCATGAACTGCTTTCCATCCCCATCCCTCCATTTGCTCAGGCGTAGTTCCCGTGTATTGATACCAGCGGCTATTATACCAGTATATCCATCCATCTGCATTTGCCATCCAGGCAAGGTTTTCCATATTATCTGCCAGGGTGCTGAACTGCTCTTCGCTTTCTTTTATTCGTTGCTCAATTTTTATTCTTTCTGTAATGTCTATTGAAGTGCCAATGATGCCTGTAATATTTCCCCCGGCATCATTAATTGCCTCAATGTGTAGCGTGTAGTTGGCTTTTTTACCAGCAATTTCAATTTCTATATCACCGTTAAAAGCATTGCCCGTATCCAGTACCTTTTGCTTAATGCTGGTTAACACTGCTGCAGATTCCGGTACATGCAGGTCTTTATCTGATTTTCCAATGATTTCATTTTGTTTAAAATCCGGATGGTGATTATAGATCCAGGTATGTATTAAATTTTTATCCTGGCTAAATACTATTTGGTTGCTACCTGCAAGTGCCAGCCTGAAAAGAAGTTCGCTTTCTTCAGTTTTGCGAATAGCATTTTTTTGGTCAGTAATGTCCATGCATGAACTTATATGCCCGGCAAATGAACCGTCCTGGCGGAAGAGAGGAGGCCCCTGCGCTAACAACCACCGGTATTCCCCATTTTTATCCAGCACCCGGAACTCACCGGTAAAGGCAACTTTCTTTTTAAATGCATTGAGGTAAATATTTACATATCCTTCTTTGTCTTCCGGATGAATCAGGTCAACCCAGCCAAACTTCAGCAAGTCATCCATGGGTCGTCCGGTAAGGTTTACCCACGCCTTATTAAAATAAATGGCATTGCTGGTTTCATCACCAACAGCAATTAAAATATCCGAAGCTTCTGCCATGGTTCTGAAGCGTTCTTCACTTTCTTTTAATTGGTTTGCCGATTTCTTTTTATCGGTTGTTTCAATTACAGTAACCAATACACCACCAACTTCACCATTGTCTTTTCTTATAGGACTGTATGCAAAATCGAAATAACATTCTTCTACAAACCCGTTCCTGTTTAAGGGTAACATCAAATCAGGAAAACCAACAGCTTTCCCTTTCATCACTCCATCAAACATGGATTCTATGATGTGCCATATTTCTGAAAATGTGTCCCGTGTGCTGATACCCAACGCCTGGGGATGTTTGGTAGCTCCGAGGATGGGGCGATAACCATCATTGTAAAGCTGGATGTATTCGCTGCCCCAGGCTATATACATGCCAAAGGGGTTATCAAGCATTACGGCAACCATGGTACGAAGGCTTTGAGGCCAGTCTGCAGGGTCGCCTAAAGATGTTTTACTCCAATCTTTTGCTCTTATCAGAGCACCCATTTCTCCCCCTCCTCTAAGAAAATAATAGTCAGAATTTTTATTGCTCATATAAACATTACTTATGGTTGGAGTATAAATTTATCTCTTGCAGGTTGTGCTAAATTTTTTTGTGATATGAGTGTAACCGCTTGTAAGATTACTTTTTTTAATTTATCAAATTTACCGGCCTTACAAATATAATAATGGGCTCCTTTTTGATAAAGTAAATCTATAACTTCCATATTCAGAGCGGTGGAATAAATAATTACAGGAAGATTCAATAGTGTATCAATTGTTTTTATTTCTGATAAACATTCGAATCCGGTTTGCCTGGGCATGTTCAGGTCAAGGAAAAGAGCATCTGGTAGTAAAGTCCCTTTTGCAGTAAGCGATTGCATGAGTTGCACGCCATCATGTACTGTGGTGAGCTTGGCAAATATTGGTAGTTCTTCTAATACCTCCTTAAAGAAAAAACAATCGTCCGCATCATCATCGGCAAGTAACAGGTTAAGAGAAGTTGTAGACATTTTTCAAAGTTAGATTTAAATTTAAACCGATAATTTGAAAATGGAAGTTATTTTGTGCGGTGGATTGGTTCTTTTTTTATTTTGCGATATAATGGCCAAATGGTTTTGCCGAAAAACTTACTGGCTCAAGTGTTCCCATTTTTTATGTTTGTCTTTTACTGAAATGATAATGGGATCACTTGTGACTTTTGATTCACCCGGATTGAATCCGGTATTTGAAACGTAATTGCTGAAATATAAGAAGCGAATGTTGGGTTATTAATAAAATGCAAGGTCACGATATTGTTTGCTTTCCATAACACCCCGATACAATCGTGGCAGATTTGAAGAGGCATCAAGTGATCCCGTAATCTTTACGATTTTAATTTAATCAGTTGGGAAGGGAACACTTGCGCCAGTGGGGGAATAGGCATAAACAAATTCTTATGCCTATTCTTATAGATTGGATTTTATCAATCGGCCATT
>JANOUJ010000346.1:0-2727 GCA_031416815.1 Chitinophagaceae bacterium | reverse complement strand
TGAAAAATTGCTGGAAGAAAAAGGATTGTATTTTGCCATGTGGCGTCAGCAGATCGGAGAAAGAAAACGAGCAACATTATCAACACCATCATTAAATTAATATCCATGTCATTGATTCAGATCTTAGGTTTGGCAGCCGGTACTATTACGTCCATCACGTTTTTGCCACAGGTAATACATATCTGGAAAACAAGATCAGCCAAAGACCTTTCGCTGATGATGCTATTGTTACTTATACTCGGTGTTTTATTATGGCTTACTTACGGAATACTTGTAAAGGATGCTGCGATCATTTACACCAACAGTATGGTACTGGCTATGAGTTTAATTTTACTATGTTTTAAAATGAGGTTTAAGTAGCAGTTTCATCTTGTGTTTCAGTGTGAAAAAACGCTAACAATCTTACTGTCAGTCAGAGCTTGTCGAAGACGGGTTGGTTTAATATAGCCCCGGTTTCGACAAGCTGCTAATGACAAGCATTTTAAAGCATTGAAATTCAATTTTTTGCAAAATTGAATATAGCCACTAAGACTCGAAGGCACAAAGGAAAATGCGTAGCATTTTTCTACCCTGCCTGCCGGCAGGCAGGTTGGTGCCTTTGCGCCTTCGTGGCAAACCTCTTTTCTCAGCGAAGCTGAGAAAAAAAAGTTTTCTTTTTGTCATTTGTAAAGAGCTTAAATTTTTTTATGAGTGCCTCAACCTGACACCCTGGAAGAGAATTCTTCCTAGATTCATTTTGGGCTTTACTACCTTTGCATGGATGAGCAGCAAAAAGCCAAAGCCCAATTTTTTCTGGAGCATTTTAACCATGCGGTGCCCCAGGTGCAGACGTGGCCCTATGTTCAAACACCCCAATCCTTTTAAAAAACTGAAGCTCTCTCACATATTTGATATGCCAGATCATTGTGCCGTTTGCCATCAGAAATACGACCTGGAAGCCGGCTTTTGGTTTGGAACAGGCTATGTAAGTTATGCATTGGCAGTTGCGGTTTCTGTTGCAACTTTTGTGGCCTGGTTTGTATTGGTCGGCATTTCTACTGAAGATAACCGCATATTCTGGTGGCTTGGTACCAACACGGTTGTGCTGGTGGTAACACAACCCTGGCTCATGCGCCTGAGCCGTGTACTGTACATTCGTTTGTTTGTGAAATATGATGAGCACTACGAAACCACCAAACCGGTAGAACTACATTAATCACCACTCTTCTTAAAAATATCGGTGAAAATATTTTCCTTATCCAGTTCTTCAATGTCACTTAATACCAGTTCAATGGCCTTGGTGCTTTTATTAATTTCCCGCAATGATAAAAGTATTGATAAGATCAGGAAGAGCAGGCTGCCGGCAAATATCACGTTTGCAATAAGTGGCCAGCCCCTGTAAATGGCATACATACATAATACGCAGCATAAAAAACTCAGTACACCCAATGATTGCATGTAGCGGATCAGGTTTATGCGGCTGCGGATATTCTTTATCTGGCTTAAAAGATTTTTGTCTTTTTCGCCACGTACATAATCTTCGTGCAGTTTACGCACCAGTGTTGCCAGCGATAAAAAGCGGTTTGTGTATGCCAGCATCAATAAAGTAATGGCCGGAAAAAGTAAGGCAGGTGTGTTGATGTTGATATCGATCATAATACAAAGTAAGTTCCTTTTTTGAAAAGATGAATTACCTGGGCGGATTTAATTCGGCACTTCGGTAAGGGTTGACAACCTTTTAAAGGTTGTCAACCCTGGTTAGCGAGTTTTCTTTAATTAAGTTAATATTGTAACAGCAATTCTATTGTTTATGAAGAAGAACTTTATTTTTTATATACACTCCTCTGCAGGCCTGGTTTCGGGTCTTTTTATTTTGCTAATGTCGTTATCAGGTGCGGTTTTGGTCTTTCATGATAAAATGGATAATATTCAAAAGCCTGCTGTTGAACCCATGGCTTATTTTGTAACAACGGTTGACAGTTGTTATAGTGCTATACAAAAGCAATATCCCCGTGCGCAAATAAGTAATTGTGTTTTGCCTGAAAACTCCATGGTTCCGTTTTCATTTTTTGTTTACGACCCATCTTACAAAAACGGCACGAAGGCTATGGAGGTTTTTTTACATCCGCAAACAGCTGAAGTTTTAAAAATAAGAGGTGGCGGTGCTAACCTCGCCAGCTGGTTATCTAAATTCCACAACTCTTTTCACCTGGGCAAAAAAGGCGAATGGTTGCTCGGCTTTTTTGCATTGGTATTTTTGCTGAGCATCATCACGGGTTTCATACTATTTCGCAAAAAGATAGGGGCTGTTTTGTTATTCAGAAGATCGGCCTACAAAAAAAATAACCTGCACCAGATTATCGGTGTGTGGGCACTTGTATTTAACCTGCTGATGGCTGTAACCGGTTTCTGGATGCAGCGCTATGTTTTTAAAAAGGATTTTTACCAGTCCTATGATTATACACCGGTTTTAAAAGCTTCGCCGCCGCTGTCTTTTAAATTTGATTCGGCTTATGCAGCAATAAAAAAACAATACCCCGATTTTACTGCCCATGTAATTTATTTTGCACAAAGCAACAGCGGTAAAACTGCTGTGTATGGCAGCCGTGCCTCCAATGCATACATTCATTCCAAAAAATTTGCCGATGCTATTATGTTAGACAGTGCCGGTGCCATTGCCAAAACAAGAATGATAAATGAGAACAGTGCAGATGATAAGTATGACATCATCAACTCTCAATTGCACAT
>JANOUJ010000345.1:0-6753 GCA_031416815.1 Chitinophagaceae bacterium | reverse complement strand
GTGCCGCTCATCATGGTATCATAATAAGCGTTTTCTGCTTTAAGGTAATCAACAACCTTTGTACTGTCGGGGCCCTTTTTAAAATAATCATTCATCCAGTAATAATTATCAATACGGGTATCGCCATGTGCAATTAATTCCCTGGCTTTCTTTTCGGCAACCGGGGCTGCAATGCTGTCAGCCCATTTATAGGCAGTGTCTGTCATTTCTGATTCTTTGTTATTACATGATGAAATTACCAACGCAGCAATGATAATTGCCGGCATGATGTTTTTTTGCATAAACTGTTATTTTTGGTTGATTAATTTTTCCTTGCCAATACAATAGTATTCTTAAACTGCTTTTTCTTTCCATCCAAGTTAAACACGTCGGTATATATAACATAGATCCCGGAGGGAAGTTTCTGAAATTTCTCTCCCAGCCCGTCCCAGCGGAAGTTACCTTTTATTCCGCACAAAGCATTGCGCTGCAGGTAACGTACCACTCTGCCGTTTGCATCAAAGACGGTAATGTTAGCTACATACCCGGCCGTGGGGAAGATATAATCAATGGTAGCAAAATCATCCATGCCATCATTATCAGGCGAAACAATTTCGGGTGTTACAATTATTACTCCCTGCACCTGTAAGTCAAGCCGGTACTGCGAATTCTTATAAGTTGGCGTACCATATCCAATACTGGTTGCTGCACTGTGCCAGTTATTTTGGTTCTGTGTGGGTGCATTGTAATCTATGCGTTCCAGCGCCACGCCTTCCTTGTTATCAATTAATTTAAAATGCCATTTTTCATCATACTTTAATTCATCGGTAATATTTCCCTGTGCATTTAAAATGATCACATCGCCTTCATCATCATTGAACGAAGGCATGGAAGCAACCGTTACAAATGCGTCCATATTTTGGGTGATGAAATCTCTTTTTACAATGGCAGGATCTTCAGTTATCACCATAAAATCCTGCGGGAAGAATAAATAATTATCTGCACTGAGTTGTTTTATATTACTGATAACACCGGCCGTACTTCTGTTGGCAATATAGGTTTGTTTCAAGTCGATGATCTTATTGCTGCGATTATAAATTTCTACATAATCTGTTCCGTTCGATTTGGGATTGAATAATATTTCATTGATAATAATATTGAGGCTATCGGCTATTTCACTCAGCCCAATCCTTGCTGTTTTTTTAGTACCGATGATATTGTTTTTGCAATCTGTTACTGCCGATACAGTAATGGTATACACTTTATTGCGGGCCAGCGGTGTATTCAATCTCACATTTACTTTATCAAAAGTTGGAGCAATGGCAACAGCCGATTGAGGAACGCCAATGCCATCGCTGATGCTATAATTAGCTGCTGTAGCAGCTTTTAAACTATCCAGCGGTTCATCAAAAACCAGGCTTATGTTCACACTGTCTGCTGCATAAGCCCGTAACAATTGTGGCGCTGCAACATCTGCATTAACGGCATCTACAGCATTTTTCTTTCCGGGAGTACCCCCTTTTATATCTGTACTTGCTTTCCAGTTGCTGAATCCGCTGCAAGGATTTTTAGTGTCGATCATTTCCAGTGTCCAGCCTCCATCTTTTTTTAATTCGCTTTGATACCAGGCATCAGCGTAATTCACTGCATGTATGATCCTGTTTTGGGGACTGCGTAAATAAATAACATCGCCTGTATTATCCAGCGAGGGGAAACTGGTAACGGAAATGGTTGGGCCGTAAACACTCATTGCGGCAACAGCACTTGCTGTACAAACAATTACAAAACTATCGGGCAATAAATTATAAGATGGCATGGAGCCGCTTTGGCCGGTGGCATCGCCAATGCGCCAACCCAGTAAATTAAATGCGGTGGAGGAAGTGTTTCGTAATTCTATCCATTCATTGTTGGGTAAGGCGATTTGTGGGGTCGGGTCCGCCATTATTTCATCAATAACAATATCGTAGCGGTTTGCAACCTGTGCCTGACTTATGCCTGCAACCAGGTTTAAAAAAAATAAGATCGCAATTACTTTCGTCATAGCAGTTGATCCGACCGGCCTGCCCGAACGTACGGTCGATACGGGCGGGTATCGGATGGGAAAACAAGTTAATAAAAAATCGAAACTGTTTTTTGTTTTTCTGTCAGTAATTTTGCGTTCTAAATTTTTATTAATGAAAGTTGCAGTAGTAGGCGCCACCGGACTGGTAGGCACAAAAATGTTACAGGTACTGGCCGAAAGGAATTTTCCGGTAGATGAATTGATACCCGTTGCTTCGGAAAGAAGTATTGGAAAAGAAATAACTTTTAAAAACAAGCAGTTTAAAATTGTGAGTGCAGCAGATGCCATTGCGGCCAAACCTGATGTAGCAATTTTTTCTGCAGGTGGAACTTTTTCACTGGAACTGGCTCCGGAGTTTGCAGCAGCCGGTATTACGGTAATTGACAACTCCAGCGCCTGGCGGATGGACCCTACAAAAAAATTAGTGGTGCCCGAAGTAAATGCTCATGAACTAACAATGGAAGATAAGATCATTGCCAATCCAAACTGCTCTACCATACAAATGGTAGTAGTATTAAAACCGTTGCATGATAAGTACAACATAAAAAGAGTAGTTGTTAGCACATACCAAAGTGTTACCGGCACCGGTGTAAAAGCTGTTACGCAGTTAATGAATGAGCGCAAAGGCATTGAAGGCGAAATGGCTTACAAATACCCTATTGACATGAATGCAATACCGCATATTGATGTGTTCCTTGAAAACGGGTACACCAAAGAAGAAATGAAAATGGTAAAAGAAACCAATAAGATCATGGGCGATGATAGCATTAAAGTTACCGCCACCTGCGTACGCATACCAACCATGGGCGGGCACAGCGAAAGTGTGAACATAGAATTTGAGAATGATTTTGATCTGGCAGAAGTAAAAGAAATTCTTTCGAAGGCACCGGGTGTTGTTGTAAAAGATGATGTTGCCAATTTTATTTACCCAATGCCTTTAACTGCATTTGATAAGGATGATACTTTTGTAGGCCGCATCAGGAGAGATGAAACCCAGGCCAATACCTTAAACTGCTGGATAGTGAGTGATAACCTGCGCAAAGGTGCTGCTACCAATGCGGTGCAGATTGCGGAGTATTTACACAATAACGGAATGCTTTAACCCCCTCCGCCCCCTAAAGGGGGAACTTAGCAGTAAAATAATTTCTACATCTTTTTTCAAATTAAAAAGTGGTTACATTTTAAATGAAGCCACTTTTTATATTTCATTTAGACTCTTTTTCTCTGAAGTCTCCAAGTTCCCCCTTCTGGGGGCGGAGGGGGTATGGGTTCGGCGTTAGCTTATCACCCAGGTCTCAGTCCCCTTCAATAATTTATCCAGATCTCCCTTTCCTTTTTTTGCTATTACTTCTTCTATCTGCATAGCCATACTATCTTCATAGCAAGCTCTTTCAGTTTCGTAAAAAACACCAAATGGTCTTGGCAAATGTCCTTCAAGTTTCGGGTCATCAAACATGCGTATCAATATCTGGGCTTTGTAAAAATCCCGGTCATCATGCACCCACAGGTCATCTGTTGATGCTCCTGCTGCCAGGTCCACGATCACCGGTTTAAATCCATCTAACTTAATACCCTTATTTTGAGTGGCACCAAAAACCAATGGTTTGCCCTGCTCTAAAAACAGCACTTCATCCGGCTTGCTTTTCTTTTCGGTAAAAATTTCAAATGCGCCATCATTAAAAATGTTGCAGTTTTGATAGATCTCTAAGAATGATGCGCCTTTATGTTCCTGAGAACGCAAAAGCATTGCCTGCAGATGTTTGGGATCCCTGTCCATGGTACGGGCAATAAAACTTGCATCGGCACCCATCGCCAACGCCAGCGGATTGAACGGATGATCAATACTGCCGAAAGGCGTACTCTTGGTCACTTTATTTTCTTCAGAGGTTGGAGAATATTGTCCCTTGGTCAAACCATATATCTGGTTGTTGAACAACAAAACATTTACATCAAAATTGCGACGCAACAAATGAATGGTATGATTACCGCCAATGCTTAGTCCATCACCGTCTCCGGTTACGATCCACACACTCAGGTCGGGCCGGGCAGCTTTTAATCCACTGGCTACTGCTGTTGCACGCCCATGAATACTGTGCATACCATAGGTATTCATATAATACGGGAAGCGGCTGCTGCAGCCAATGCCGCTTACGATCACAATATTTTCCCGGGGAATACCCAGTCCAGGCATTATTTTTTGCACCTGTGCCAGGATGGAATAATCTCCACATCCGGGGCACCAGCGCACTTCCTGGTCGGTTACAAAATCCTTTGCGGTGAGGGGTGGTAAGCTCGTTACGGTATCACTCATGGTTTCTAAAATTGTGGACTAAAGTTAATACAAAATGATACATCAAAAATGCTAAATATTGATCAATTCCTCCCAGTACTCAGCCGCACGCCTTGTATGTGGTATTACAATAGTTCCTCCTACAATATTCGCCACTGCAAACACTTCGTACATCTGCTCGGTTGTAATTCCCAGTTCATGCGATTTACCCAAATGATATTTAATACAATCATCGCAACGTAACACCATCGATGCAACAAGGCCTAATAATTCTTTGGTCTTTACATCAAGTGCTCCTGCTGCATAGGTGTTGGTGTCCAGGTTCCATAATCTTTTGATCACCAGGTTTTCTTTGCCGAGGATCACCTCATTCATTTTTGTACGGTAGTCATTGAATTCTGTTACTAAGTTGCTCATACGATTTTTATTATTGATGAAATACAAAGTTAGACCTGCTGTACATATTTTGATGAAACTGTTATAAATTGGCGAAGCTTAAACTACTGCATGAAGGAATTTTTTAAAAATAATAAAAAGGAAGCCGCACTTATCACCGGTCTGCTACTGTGCCTGTTCTTCTTTTTTGTAAATCCGCTGGGCCTTGCTTTTAAGGCCAAGCTTGTACTGGCCATTGCTGCGCTAATGATCAGCTGGTGGGTGTTGGATGCCATGCCCCTGGCTGTAGTGGCACTGGTCCCCATCGTTTTGTTTCCTTTACTTAATGTGAGTACTTTAAAAGAAGTAACAAAATCCTATTCTGATTCTATCATCTTTTTGTTCATGGGTGGTTTCTTTATCGGCATTGCTATCGAAAAATGGAATCTCCACAAACGCATTGCCCTGGGCATTATCAACATTACCGGCACCAACGGAAACCGGATCATTTTAGGATTTATTATTGCCACGGGATTTTTAAGCATGTGGCTAAGCAATACGGCTACCACCATGATGATGTTTCCCATTGCCATGTCGGTCATACATGTAATTGCAACACACAATAAAGAAAACACTGGCGTTAAAAATTTTTCACTGGTGCTTATGCTCTGCATTGCCTATGCATCAAACTTTGCATTGGGCACCATTATAGGCACACCGCCCAATGTGGCCTACGTAAATTATATACACGAGAAATTCAACTATACCATTGGTTTTACCGACTGGATGATCGTATTTACACCACTCACCATTGTACTATTGTTCATGTTGTATTTGGTAATGGTAAAATTTCTTTTCCCCAACAGGATAAAACACAGTGTGGAAGGGAAGAGTTATATCCGCACAGAACTAAAAGCTTTGGGTAAATTATCTGCCCCTGAAAAAAGAGTGTTGCTTGTTTTTATCTGCACTGTTTTTTTATGGATCACCAAAGACATTATTAATAGCTTTCAAAAGGCTATCGTGCTGGATGATACCATTATTGCCATGATCGGTGCCATTACTTTATTCATCATACCATCCGGAAATAAAAAAGAAGCACGGGAAGAACGTTTGCTCGACTGGCCTGATACCAAAAAAATGGCCTGGGGTATTTTACTTTTATTTGGCGGAGGTATTGCATTGGCCAAAGCACTGGAAGATGTAAAACTGATGGACCAGCTGGGTACTTATATTGCATCTTATGCAACAGATAATATTTTCCTGATGATACTCATCGTTACCACCATCTCGGTTTTTTTAAGTGAGGTGATGAGCAATGTAGCGCAGGTAATTGTAATGGCGCCGGTTATTTCATCTGTTGCCGTTGCGCTGCATATGGACCCACTATTACTGGGCATACCTATGACATTGGGAGCAAGCTGTGCCAGCATGTTGCCGATGGGCACACCACCCAATGCCATTGTTTTTGCCAGCGGCCATATTAAAATGAAAGACATGCTCAAAGCAGGATTTGTACTCAACATCATTTGCATCATTTTAATTACACTGTTCTGCTGGCTGCTGCAACCGATGATCATGCGGCTGATGTAAGCTCCACCACAAAGGACACAAATTTTTTTGCCACGAATTACACTGATTTACACGAATAAATACAATTAGTGAAAATTCGTGTAATTAGTGGCAGCTTTTCTTTCTACATTTTGTGTTGCATTATTTGTAATTTCAGATACTTTAATACCAACAGTTATGAGATCATTACAATTGAAACAGTTTTTTATTGCAATCATGCTGTTGCAATCTTTCAATTCTATTGCACAAAATTTTGATGCAAAATATTATAATGCCATGCAATGGCGCTGCATTGGTCCACACCGCGGCGGACGAACTGTTGGTGCTGTTGGCGTTCCTTCACAACCCAATGTTTTTTACATCGGTGTAAACAATGGTGGTGTATGGAAGACTACTGATTTTGGCCGCACCTGGAAACCCATTTTTGATGATCAGCCTACTGGCTCTATTGGTGATATAGCAGTATCTCCGTCAA
>JANOUJ010000344.1:0-7865 GCA_031416815.1 Chitinophagaceae bacterium | reverse complement strand
AGTTAGCATGATGATGCTAAAAAGAATAAGCTTCCGGCCAGCAACAAATTTTGAACAACCAACCGGGAATTTAAGAAGTAATCTTGTAATGAGTTTCATGTGCATTGAGATTTTAAGTTTAGTTTTTATCGTACCGATTTCTTTTAAAAAAATTTTACTGTGTTAAAAAAAAATTAACAAGAATTTAATTCAATTGCAAAATTCAATCAAATGCTTTCATAAAAATTACACTTTCCTGTAAAAAATTTTGGTAATTCCCACATGTATTTTCAGTTGATTAAAGATCGCTGAACTAAAAATCATAATCCCTTGTAAACATGTTCAGGCGCAGTCCCGCATTCAGGTAAGTGGTATTATTTTTAGCGGCTGCATTGGACAACATATACGAACGGTGTTGTACCAAAACATCAAAAAATAAATGCTGCCTTAATTCATAAGTTAATCGAATGATGCTGTTAAAACATGTTGCTTTTAAACCACTACCGGTTTTAAAACCAAATTCCATAGTTCTGTTGCGATAGTTTTTAAAAGGATCTGATCCGTAATTTATTCCGGCGCTATCCAATCCCTGGTAATAATAAATGGCCTTTGCATAGATATACCATTTTGGTTTTGGCTGGTAATTTACAATTCCGATAAACTCCTGAAAATTGGCCCCGAGGGGATGTGCCAGTGGTTGGTTGTAATGCGTATAATTTGCCACTGTATCTCCATGCGAATAGATGAACGGCCTTACCCGGTTGGTTTCAACCTGCAGGTCGAGATTGTTTATTCCAAATGCGTCAACATATTTTGCACCCAGTTGTATGCCAAATTTATTGGCCCAATAAGTCGGATCATTTTTTATCCTCGTTAAAACAAATTCATCGAGCATGAACTGGCCGTATAATTGAAACCGGTGTGCGATGTTTGCTTTAAAATCCATGCCCACAAAGGCATTGTCAGGGCTGCCCACCATGCCTTCTACACTCCTGTAAAAAATAATGGGATTAAGGTATTGAAAATCGAAATGATTCTTCCTGGAAAAAATAACACTTTCAAACAAACCAATGTTAAGCCATTTGGTGACGTTCATACTAAGATGATGCATCACTGCATATTTTCTATCAAGCAATGTATCTCCCCGTTTTCTGAACTGTGGCATCAGTTCCATGTATAAATTCTGATAATTCAATTTCCATATCCTGGTATTCAATTTTAAAAACAGGGAGCTGTTACCCCAATCGCTTAAGAAGAGGCTTCTGTATCCGCTACCAATAAAATTTTTATCATACCCCAGTTGTACATCTATAGATTGTGCAAGTCCAAAAGTGATATATCCTCTTGCATCAAAATAATCGTACCCCGTTTTTTTAAAAGGTTTATAAAAGCCATAGCCCGGCACGGCGCCGGTACTATCAACACGTTGCCGGAAAAATTTTGGTCCACGTTCCTGGTTTTCACTGAGAAAACTAGCAAAGCCCACCTTACGTGCGATCATACCACGTACAGCAATCCCCCGGGTATTCAGGAATAAAAATTCATCATTGTTACTGCCTTTGCCGGCCTGAAAAGATAGTAACGGGTTTACTGCCAGGAAAAAATCTTTACTGTTAATTTCCAGCAGGTTTGCTTTTGTTTTGTAAAAATATTTAAGTACCGGCCTTTTACTCATGAAGTTTGTACGGGACATCGTCACCCATTCACTGTTGTTCATTAAAAGGCTTTGGAGGTTGTGCTTGTCTGTTGCAGTAAGGTCGGGGATTCCAGCGGTTTTGTATCCTGCGCTTGCAGCGCCGACATAACCCCTGTCCAGGCTATCGATGAATTGCGCCTGCGTTACAATCATCTTCCTGTTGAACGGGCGAATACCGGAAAAATTAAGATCGTTGTTCCTTTGCTGTTTTATCTCAAGCCTTTCAACAAAATGAATATCTTTTGATCCCTGGTTTAAATAAGTGGATTGTGCCGCTGCAAAGAACGGGACAATAAAAAAACAAAACGTCAAAAATATTTTGATGAGTTGCATAGCAATTTTGTTTAAGTATAGGGATAAATAAAGGCGGGAATTACAAGATCACGGGAACACTATGGACAGCCGCAGCCATTTCTTTAATCAGTGAATTATCTTTTTCTATGGCATTTCCAATGACAATAACATCTGCGCCGGCCCTGCAATTGAGATATGCTTTTTCGGGATCTTTTATACCACCGCCAATAATTAGCGGCGCAGAAATTGTTTTAGCAACCTTTGTTATCATTTCTTCCCGGATAGGGCACCTGGCACCACTTCCGGCATCCATAAAAATTAACTTCATACCAAGCATTTCGCCCGCCATGGCTGTACACATGGCGATATCACCTTTGTCTGCGGGTATCGGTAAAGCATTTGAAATATAGGATACAGTTGTAGGTGCACCACCGTCGATAACCATATAGCCGGTTGAGAGGATCTCAAGCCCGCTGTTTTTTACAAGCGGTGCCGAAATAACGTGTTGGCCGATGAGGAGGTCTGCGTTGCGGCCACTGATAAGCGATAGATATAATAACGCATCTGCGTATTTGCTTACCTGCGACGAACTCCCGGGAAACAGGATGACGGGAATATCGCAATGCTGTTTTATTAACTGTACGCATTCATCCAGGTAATTGGAAACTACCAGGCTGCCACCTACAAATAAAAAGTCAACCTTTGCACTGACTGCCAATTTTGCCAGGTGCATGGTATCGCGGTTATTAACTTTATCAGGATCTATCAGAACGGCAAATGATTTTTTGCCTTTCTTTTTACGTTCTTCGAGCGAATGATAAATTCCTTTGGTCATGTAACCTGTTAATGTTTAAAAAATGAAATGATTGACTGTAATGAATATGAACAGCAACTAATGAGTTTTTTGATTCTAACAGGAGCAGGTGGTATTTTTATCCTATTGAACAGATCGCCTGATCAGAAGGCATGCTCATCCCCTTTGATCATGTTGCGGATAGTAAGAAATATAATTTTAATATCCATCCAGAATGACCAGTGTTCCATGTACCAAACATCGTGTTCGATCCTATTTTGCATATCAACGGTGGTTTTTATTTCACCCCTGAAACCGCTTACCTGTGCCCACCCAGTTACACCAGGCTTAACCAACTGCCTCATTAAATATTTGCTTACAATTTTAGAATACATTCCATTTTGTGAAACCATATGAGGCCTCGGGCCTACCACTGCCATATCGCCCATCAGTACATTAAAGAACTGGGGCATCTCATCAATATTGGTTTTACGCAATATTTTACCGATCAATGTTACACGTGGGTCGTTTTTGGTTGCAGACTTAAGATTAGCATCATCATTTAAAAGCATACTTCTAAACTTATAACAATAGAACGGTACTTTATTTTTTCCCGATCTAAGTTGTTTAAAAAATACGGGGCCTCTTGAACTTAATTTAATTACCAGGGCAACGATCGGGAATAACCAGGAGCATAGAACAATCAATACCAGCATACTGAAGATCACATCAAAAAACCTTTTAGCAAGCCGCCAGTGGTAAGCTTCTAAAGGCTCTGGCCTTGGATTAACCATCACCATTCCTCCAAAGCTTTCAACGGTAAATCCAGGCGAAACAAATTCTGAATAATCAGGCATGATCCTTACCCTTACTGCCTGGTTATTGGAAATAGAAATAATATTTTTTACACTGTTAA
This sequence comes from Chitinophagaceae bacterium, assembly GCA_031416815.1. Taxonomy (GTDB): domain Bacteria; phylum Bacteroidota; class Bacteroidia; order Chitinophagales; family Chitinophagaceae; genus Ferruginibacter. The sequence goes on along the minus strand of JANOUJ010000344.1, from coordinate 4,187 downwards.
CTGCCTTGTTGGGAAGGGCAACTACCACTTCATTGATATTGTTATCGCTGTTGAAAATATTTTCCAGCTCGTTTACTTTTCCCAGGTAATGACCGTTGAGTTCCGGTGCCGGTTTATCATCCAGTACACCTACTACCCTGTACCCATAAGATGGGTTGGAATTTACATACTTGTAAAAATTCATTCCCAGTTTACCACCACCAATAATTAAAACATTTGTTTTATTGGTATCTCGTTTTTTTGGAATATTAAACCCGTGTACAAATATTTTTTGCAATACCAGTACAATGGTGATTAAAATTAAATACGAATAACAGAAAGATTTAAAATACGCCGGAGTTTCCACACCCCAATACATCGTACCGGTAATGGCTACCTGAAAGAGGATATTATACACCGTTTTTTTCAGTTCGGGGAAAATCTTCCCCTGATAAACGGAATACAACCTGGTTATTTTAGCGGAAACATACCAAAACGCAATTAGCAAACACGGAAAAAAAAGATCATATAAACCTAAAGGAAATATGGGTCGACCGGATACAATAACCACTGCTGCTATGTAACAGACGAATAAACAGAAGGCATCTATACAAAATCTTATAAAATAAAGTCTATTAGAATTATTAAACATCAGGCTCGGATAGCGGGCAACTAGTAAGGTAGCCCTATGTTATTAAAACAAGTACATTGTTAAAAGAACAAACGCAATACCAAGAGCTTATTTTATGGGCATTCTACAACATTTCGTATAAATTTTGTAAATCAAAAATGGCAGCATGTATGTTATGTTTTTCAAGTATATATTTACGCCCTGCTTTGCCAAATTTTACACGGAGATCTTTATTGAGGATGAGTAACTCAATATTTCTGCAGTACTCTTCCTTACTTAAACACGAAAAGCCATTTTCGTTATTTTGGATCACATCTGAATTACCATCAGCTTTAGACACCACACATACACATTCTCCTGCCATCGCTTCCAGCAGAGAAAAAGGCAGACCCTCAAACACCGATGTCATTACAAAAATGTCTGTTTCCTCAATAAAAGTTTTGCTTGTGTTGCTGTCGCCCCAGGGAAGTAAATTAATCTTTCCCTGCAAATTTTTGGCTCTGATGAAATTGTTTAGTTCGCTTCCAAGGTGGTCATCCAACCCGGCGCCCAAAATAGAAAATTGAAGATGTGGATACTTTGTAAGGAGTACTTCTGCTATGTCCATAAAAAGCATTGGATTTTTTTGGTAGGTAAGCCTGCCGATCATCCCGATACGATAACTGCTATCGTAATCCCTGCTGATCATTTGCCCGTTAGCGTAAATGGAGTTCATGATCACCTTTACCTTTCCGGGATTGTAACCAATTTCAAAACCAGCTCTGTTTGCCTCTGAATGTGACACCGCAAGCAATACCGTACTCCAGGAACGAGAGATGCACTCCAGAAAGAAAAAAAATAAGCGTTTTATTCCTGTAAAAGAAAGATAAGAAAATCCATGTGGCGTATAAATAACTTTTACGCTACAAATTTTGCCCGCAAGCCGTCCGAGGAAACCTCCTTTTGCGCTGTGAACATGCAACAAATCGGGTTTCTCCTTTTTTATGAGGCGAATAAGTTTTATTAAAAGAAAAACATCCGAAAATGGATTTACTTCTCTTTTTACTTTAAGCGGATAATATTTTGCAAAAGGTGCACAAAAACTTTGGAAGGCAGGATTATAAGGTGCCACGATGATATACTCAAAGCTTGTTTTATCACTGTAATTGAGGATGTACTCCAGGTAGGTTTGTATGCCGCCGAGGCCATGCGTTATATGCATGATCCTTTTTTTTTGTGGCGTGTTGTTTTTCATGGAAATTTTAAAACCGCAGGTCAGTAATTAGGCTTTGGTACAGACTAATTTTATTTTCCTGTCGGGCCGTAAAGATTATGTATATTATAACTATACCTTCAGGGAGTCGGAAGTATCGAAGTATTCAGCCTCTACTAACTGGCAAATTATATGTCCAAGCATAATATGGCTTTCCTGTATTCTCGGTGTGTCAGCAGATGGTACATTAATCAAATAATCTGCCAGTGCTTTTAATTTACCACCGGTTAGTCCTGTAAATGCAATGGTGATCATTCCTTTTCCTTTTGCTACTTCAAAAGCATTGTAAATGTTCGCACTGTTACCCGAAGTACTTAAACCAACCAACACATCCCCTTTGTTGCCAATCCCTTTTATCAAACGGGAGTATATCACATCGTAGCTGTAATCATTGGCCACAGCTGTTAAATATGAAGTATTGCAATGCAGGGCCTCTGCAGGCAATGCATCTCTGTCGGTATAAAAACGTCCGCTGAATTCTGCTGCCAGGTGTTGTGCATCGGCAGCACTGCCGCCATTACCACAAAACAAAACCTTGTTACCGGTTTTAAAAGCGTGTACAATTACGGCAATGCATTCCTGTACTGTTTTTAATAGATCATCATTTTGTAAAATATCCTGTTTTACAATGATGGATGACTGCACTATGTTTTTTATTTGATCCATATTTTTAAATTACATGCTCCAGGTTTGTAAACCGTATTTTGTAAAAGAATAGTCCCTTACAATGCCACCAAAACTATTCAGTGTTGTAATAACTGCATAACGGGTATTGCCCGGACAATAAAAAATCATAAAACCTCCACCACCAGCGCCACTTATTTTGCCACCGGTTGCCCCGGCTCCCTTGGCTGCGTTGTATACTTTTTCAATTTCACTGTTGCTGATATTGGCAGCCATATTTCTTTTCTGTTCAAAACCATAATCCAGAATAAGGCCCATTTCATCTACATTTCCCTGTAACAAGGCTTCCTTCATCATTTTTGCCTGTTCCTTCAAATGGTGCATGGCTTCTATACTTTTTTCATTTTTTTCATTAACATTTTTTACTTGCTCTTTAATAATAGCAGCACTTTCTCTTGAGGTAGATGTAAAATAAAGCACTAAATTATTTTCAAGTTCATGCAGGTATTCGGGTTTAATACGTAAGGGATTTACAATTACTTTATCATTAGAAGAAAACTCCATAAAATTTACCCCGCCAAAAGTGGCTGCATACTGATCCTGTTTTCCGCCAGCTAATTGCAGATCGTTACGTTCGATATCATAAGCATACTGAGCGATTTTATACTCTTCCATCGGAAGCTTTAGCATTTCTACAAATGCACCTACAATAGCAACAACCAACGTAGAAGAAGTGCCTAAACCGGAACCAGCCGGAGCATCTACAAAAGTTGATAATCTTAATCCCGGTAAATTAACACCATAATCTTTTTGTATCCTATTATAAACTCCTTTCAACAGGTCAAGCTTTCCATCAATGGGTAATAATGGAAACATTATAAAACTTTGCATTTCATTTCTATCGAGTGCCTCTACAATAATTTTGTTTCCGCTTAAAGGTTCAATAGTTGCATAAGCCGACAGCGAAATGGTTGCATTTAAAATAGCGCCGCCAAATTGATCGCTGTATGGACTAACATCTGTACCACCGCCGGCCAATCCAATTCTTAACGGAGCTTTGCTTCTATAGATCATTCAGACAAACTGTTTTATAAGTTTAAACATTTTTATTGTGTTATTCTCCCACGTATACTTTTTTGCATTTATAAATCCTTTTTGTTTGAGATTATTTAATTTGCCTTCGTTTTCAATGCATTCTTGAATCTTATCAGCAATATCATTTTCATCATGAGGGTTAAAATATTCGCAGGCATCACCCAAAACCTCGGGAATAGAAGAAGTGTTTGATGCGACAACCGGGCATCCTAAATACATTGCTTCTACCGGTGGTAACCCAAACCCTTCATAAAAAGATGGAAAAATAAAAAGTGAGGCATTGCTGTATAAATATTTTAATTCTTCATCCGATACATACCCGATATAATTTACAGCCTTTGATGGGGCAGCATGTTGCAGCGATCTACTCGTTCCGCCGGCAATCAGCATTTTATAATTTTGGAATTCAATTTTACCAAAGGCATTACTTAAACTTTTAAAATTTTTATTGGCACTTAAGCTACTTACTGCAAGACAATATGGTTTCAGGGTATCTATTTTTTGTTTGAAAGCAGTCCCCGGTTCCTGAATTTTTTTCATATGATCAGCACTGCTGTATATAACCGATATTTTGTTTTCATTAATGCGGAGATGTTTTATCAGCTC
>JANOUJ010000343.1:0-1990 GCA_031416815.1 Chitinophagaceae bacterium | reverse complement strand
GACCTTGCCTCTACCGGTTTTTACCAGATGAAGGTTGCTAATAAATACCAGTTTAATTATGATGCAGAACGTAAAAAGCTGCTGGTGAATTACCGCCTGTGGCCTGAAGAGAAAAATGACAAAAAGAACTATGACAAAATTGGCCTGCAGGTTTTTGATGACAATATGAAAAAACTTTGGGGCGGAGAATTTACCATGCCTTACACGGAACAGATCATGGATAACTCTGACTTTTCTGTTGATGGAAATGGCAATGCATATATGCTGGCCAAAGTATATGATTCAGAAAAAAGAAGAGAAAAAGATAAAGAAACCGGAATGCCAGGTTATCACTACGAAATATTGAAATTTGTGAAAGGCAGCAATAAAATCATTTCCGCTACCATTTCTCTTAATGATTATTTTATTCATGAAACATCATTGATTGAAAATCTACAGCATGAAATGATCATTGCCTGCACCTACAGCAAAAAGTCAAATAAAAGATCACAAAGCAATGGAACCGATGGCGTATTTCTTGCTGCATTGGATCAGAATAATAAAATAGCAAAATATAAAAATGGATACTATGAGTTCCCGCTTGCCGACCTACAGAAATTTGAATCGGCAAGAACTAAAAGGAAAATGGAAAAGAAAGACGATTATGAAGCACCTAATCTGGTTGTACGCAACATTGTAATAGAGACCGATGGTAGTGTGATGATGATACTGGAGGAATATTATAAAGTGGTGTATAGAACATACGATAGCAGGGGACAAGTGAGAACTAGTACCACTTTTTATTATGAAGATATTATAGCAGGTAAGATCAATGCTGCCGGCCAGTTTGAGTGGTTGCGTAAAATACCTAAAAAACAAAAGGGTTCTACTTCAAGTTATTCTTACGCCATCAATTATAATTTACCGGGCACTATGGGCTTTAAACTGGTGACCGATGCAACCGGTTATTATTTTTTATACCTCGATAATAAAAAGAATATGGATATAACCGAAGATGAAGTTCCTAAATATCACGTAGATGGAGCAGGCGGACAGGTAGTGGTATCAAAAATGGATAATGCTGGTGTTATTACTAATAAGGAATTGTTGTTTGATACAAGGGAAGAAGAAGTAAGGGTTTTTCCGGCCAAATTTACCCGTATCAATGGTAATCAATTTATAGGAAGGGCACAGGTAAAGAAGAATCGTTATCAACCTTTGTTGATCACAGTAAATTAAATACAGATGATTGATATAAAAAAAAGATCCCGTAATTGGGATCTTTTTTTATGTCTGATAAAACTTTGCAATTAACTGATCTTCATTTTCTGTTACCCAGTCTAAATAAAATTCTTCATTTCTATTGTTATCAAGATCAATTATAAGCGAATACCATAAACGGCTACAACCATCTGTATCGGATGTCATGGTATTTGCCATTGAACGTGCTCTTGCTGCAAGAGCGGCCCCACAAGCCAGTTGAAAAGAGTTTGCGCCGGCATATTGGACGAGCAATTTCAAGTCGGCATCATCACAACCACCCACATAAGCCACCGCAATGCCAACGCCACGCCACAGATCTGCATGCCTGTCGGCTGCAAATGTTTCAATTTTACTGCATATTGCATGTACATCAGCCTTTTCTGTATACCATATACTTCGGCCTATGCCCTGGTAATATAAAGGCAACATTTCATTTGGTAAATAAAGGGGTAATTGTTGGTTGATAACGGTTTGCCTGTATTTAAAACTTCCGTCATAATAACCGCAGCCATCGGCAATTCTAAAATAATATTTGGTATCTAATTCCTGAGCCGCTGTTGAAAAAGGGAGTTTTAATTTTGCAATGGCCCACCCAAGCCCTACATACACCTGCGCCTGGTGAGCAGCGGCCGGGCCTTTCGCAAACAAAAGCCATTGATGAGGAAAAGTGGCAGCTGCAAAATCTTTTAGTGCAATGGCCATGGAGGCGCTTTCATAAGCAATGGAGCAGAATTCCTTTTCTGTCTGC
>JANOUJ010000342.1:0-1551 GCA_031416815.1 Chitinophagaceae bacterium | reverse complement strand
AAGCGTATCAGTTAGAAAAGTTGTCAGTCCCGATAGCTATCGGGATTGCCGAAGCCGGTATGATTTCTTTATGTAAGCCGCCTTCAACAGGCTCAGTCTGACATTTGACTGATTAAAGCAGCAGTTCAAACAAACCGGCTTCCTGTTTTTAAATACTTGTTTTGATTTAAAAGAATGATTATATTTGCAACCTTGTAGCAAAAAATATACTTTGTTTAAAAACCAGGTCATAAAAAAAATTGTAGCCGCTGCCTTGCTGATGGTATTTGCATTCAGCATTACGCCTGCTATTGTTTTTCATAACTGGCTGGTGAAACATACCGACACTTTTAAAAAAGATGCAGATACAAAGGGTGAGCAACTTGGTAAACAAACTTTCAATTGCCACTGCAATCATGTAGTTGCCGAATCACCTTTTACAGAGCCTGATAGAGCAATCATTACTTATCCTGCACAACTCTTTTCTTTATGTAAGGCAGAACTGCAGGTACAATTTACCACTTCACCATATTTTGTTTATTTACTACGTGGGCCACCGGCTGTTTAATATTTATTCTTAAACCGGTAAGTTTCTTTTCATTTAATAAATGAAAACTGCACAAACCGAAATTGAACATGTATTAAAACAGTATCTATGCGTAATTTAACAATCCTGTCATTACCGTTACTTTTCCTTTTGGTAACCAGCACAAATTCTTTTTCAAAAAGCAGTTTAACTAATGAGCCTTTAAAAAAAACCATTCCGGTAAACGGCACTTTTTCGGGCAGAATAACCGATGCTAAAACCGGCGCTGCCATTGAAGGTGTAACCGTTTACATTTCCGATATCAGGTCGGGCACATCAACCAATGCTTCGGGTAATTTTTTGATCAGCAATATTCCACAGGGCAGTCACCTGGTGGAGATATCACATAGCGGCTACAGCAGCATTATAGAAAATATTGAAATAAAAAACGACGTTAAAAAAGATTTTACGCTTACGGAATCCATCATTGAAAACAATGCTGTAGTAGTAACCGGTGTAACAGGTGCCACACAACTAAAAAAAGTTCCGTTTGCAGTAAGTGTGATGCGTACCGAAGATTTTTTCAGAAACACCTCTTCCAATATTATTGAGTCACTGACAAAAATTGGTGGCGTATCAACATTGGCAACCGGCCCGGCCATTTCAAAACCGGTGATACGTGGCTTAAGTTACAACCGTGTGTTGACCATCAATGACGGTGTACGGCAGGAAGGGCAGCAATGGGGCGATGAGCATGGCATTGAAATAGATGAAGCCAGTGTACATAAAATTGAATTGCTGAAAGGCCCGGCATCTATCATTTATGGCAGCGATGCCATGGCCGGTGTTGTAAATATCATTACCAATGTGCCGGTACCGGTAAACACCATAAAAGCTAATATTTCCAGTAATTATCAAACCAATAATAATTTAAGCACCATTAATTTAAATATTGGCGGAAATAAAAATGGATTTAACTGGAATATTTACACATCAAACAAAGCCGCCGGCGATTATAAAAATAAATACGATGGCCGGGTTTTTAA
>JANOUJ010000341.1:0-2646 GCA_031416815.1 Chitinophagaceae bacterium | reverse complement strand
TACTTCGCCTTCATCAAACAAAGCGCCCTGCACAAGTTCCAGGTTTTCAGTTTCGAGATAATCAGTAGTGTGTACATTTCTGCCGAAGGCTTTAACTTGATTTTTGCCAAACAAAGCTTGTTGTACCAGTTGCTTGCCAACCATGCCGGTTGCTCCAAATATGATGAGTTTCATTTTTTAAGTTTAGATGAAGTTAATTCAATTTGCTCTGAGTACATCCGCAAATTCCGCTCCCTTTTTATCAAATACAGATCTTGCAAAAGGACAGAGCGGTAATATTTTAATATGATTGGTACGGGCGTATTCAACAGCAGTATGCACTAGTTGGTAACCAACATTCTTACCCTTTAGTTCATCGCCAACTTCAGTGTGGTCAATGATTATCAGTTCCGGACCGGTTATGGAATATGTCATTTGGGCCACAATGATTCCATCTTTTTCGAGATAAAAAGAACCTTTACCTCCTTCCTGTTTCTGTTGTATCAACATATTTAAAACTTGCAAATAATTATTTTATTTTGTCGTATTCTGCTAATTGGGTGTCAATTAGTTCCTGCCATCTCTTCTGTTCTTTTTTATTACTGCCGGTAAGCGTTTGCTTATTAAACAGCTCCATCGTGTTTTGAAATTGTTTATTGGCGCTTACTATCAAATCTCTCATCTCATTTTCAAAATTGCTACACGAAAAAGTAGTTGCCTCTATTTTCTTTTTTAGTTTTAAAGATTCCAGTCCTGCAATTTTAAACCTGTACTGCACATGGGTGAGCATTTGTGTCGACTTTACTTTTTTGCCCGCCCATGACAATGGTTTTATAAAATACGCTCCTGTACTGATTCTAATATCGAATTTCCCTTTTTCAAAGTTTACTTCCGGGTCGAAAAGCAAACCCATATTCAACATAAAATAATCCTCGGCCTCTGTTTGTTCTGCGGTAAAATCATCCCACATTAATTCCTGGTGCCCATCAAAAAAAAGTGTGTCACCCAAAAAAGAATTAGCAGTGGTATATGTTACCGATAAATTCACACCCCTGCAGAAAGCAGTGTGTTTTTCTTTTGCTTCCAGCACGTTTTTTTCAACTTCGATGATATCCTGTATAAGGGCTCTTGTAATATTTGAGTCCAGGTACCTGTTTTGAGTGATATGAGTTTTGTAATTAAACCTGCCTTCTGCACTTTCCATTGAAATGGGTTTGCCGTTGTGTATGTAGTCAAATGAATAGGCATATCTAAATGTACCGTTGCGGTAATCGTTCTCTTTTTCTTCTGATAATGAAATTGATTTCAGAGTAAAAACCAGCGGATATAAGCTGGTGTCTTTTGTCACCTTAAAATCAAAAAACTCTTCAATGCTCTTGACTGTTCCGTTTGAAAAGGAAAGGCGTTGCTTTTTTCCGCTTTGGGGTTGTAAAATAAAACCAATGCTATCTTCGGTGCCGGTATTATTTATTACTTTCTGAATATAAAAGGTTTGGGGTGTATAAACCGGGCTATCTTTCTTAAGCTGTATGAATTTTACAGGAGAGGGGTCGTCTTTAATATTAAATACGGGTTTTAGTGCCGGCTTATAAACTGGTTTTTGTGTGGTGTTTTTTGTTTGACTAAAAGAATTTTGGAAAAAAAACAGGAACGGCAGCATATAAAACAAAAAGTGACGCATAAGTCGAATTTTATTGTGAAGGTAATAATTCAGAAACATTATTTGCTTTTTTCAGATTTCGCCTGCATATTTGCATCAGAATGAAGATGAGCAATACAAATAACAACAGTTGGTGGTGGCAGTCAGAACGCTGATGTGTCGCTGTGCTGTTATTAAACATAACTAAAATAAGTACGAAAGCCCCGACACTATGTTGGGGCTTTTTCAATGCCCCCTCTGCCCCTAAAGGGGGAACCGGGCAAGAGTAAAATGGAAAAAAGGTTCTGAAAATTGAAGCGTTAAATATATTTTTTAAACAATAAATTTAAGTTCCTCTTTAGGGGACAGGGGCCAATGAAAAAAATCGAGATACAAACCACTTTTAAAAAAATGCTTGCCGATGTGTACACACCGGTTGGTATTTACCTGCGGCTCCGGGACAGGTTTAGGGATACCATTTTACTGGAGAGTACAGATTTTCATGCAGGCGAGAACAGTTATTCTTTTATCGGCATTAATGCGGTGGCCGGCATTGAGATCAGTAATCCCACAGCTATTGAATTTAAATTACCGGGGCAAACAGCCGAGCGAATTAAGTTAACCAAGCCAACAGAGGTGCCGCAACTTCTTTGGGATTTTATGCAACGGTTTGAAATTAAAGAAGCTGCAGCAAAACCAGTAAATGTTGCACAGGGTTTATTTGGTTATACCACATTTGATGCGGTGCAGTTTTTTGACAACCTCACCCCCAACTCCTCTCCTGAAAGAGAGGGGGGCAACAGCATCCCGTTAATGCGTTACAGGCTTTATCAATACGTTATTGCTATCAACCATTTTAAGGATGAGTTATTCATCTGCGAAAATCATTTTAATGGAATAGAAAGTGAAGTAGAAGTGATTGAGAGTTTGATCAGGAGTAAAGATGTGCCGCGTTTTCCTTTTAAAAGTATAGGAGAAGAAGCGTGTAACATTACTGATGCAGCATATATTGAGATGGTGAAGAAAGG